>DATLVQ010000570.1:0-6539 GCA_035577325.1 Bryobacteraceae bacterium
CACCACCGCAGAGATCGTGCGTCGCGCGCCACAGTATGGCGCGGATGTTCTCTGTGTCTATGACGACAAGTGGCTGATGGAAACGGAATTCTACAGGCTGAATCAATGGCTCTGGACCTATCCCGAGAATCAGCCGGCGCCTTCGCCACGCGCCCCTCGCGGGTTCGGTTGGTTCTCGTGGAAGCCGTTCATCATCATGGACGCGCTCTCGCGTTGCGCTCCGGGCGATATCGTGATGTACACCGATGCCGACACCTATCCGATTGCGGATTTCCGTGTGCTCTACGAAGAATGCGAGCGCGTCGGCGGCGTGATGCTTTTCGCGGCGCAGGGTCGAAATAACCGCTTCGATTGCTCGCGCGATTGCTTCGTGGTCATGGCCCAAGATGAGCCGCGCTATCACGACATGCAGGCCGGCGTCGCGCGCTTCATGCTGTTTCAGCGCAACGACCGCAACTGGAAGCAACGTCAGTTTCTGATGGAGTGGCAGACTTACTGCCTCAACAAACGCGCGACCACGTTCGAGCCCTCGCAGCTCAAGCAGGAGCTCGATGGCTTTAGTGAGCACCGCACCGAACAGGCCATCATGACACTGCTTGGCGCGAAGTACGGGTACAAGTTTTATCGCGAGGCGTGCGCGTTCGGCAACGGCGCAAGCGAAGACAAAGAATTGTACGGCCAATTGTTCTGCCAGGAAGGCAACACCGGAGCGCGCACGCTGGAAGGCTCGGCGTTCCGCAATATGGATCATTCGGGGATCGGTGGATAGATGCGAATTATCGCCATCATGCCCGTTCGCAACGAAGAGTGGTGCCTCGGGCTCACCGCGCGCGCGCTATTGATGTGGGTGGATCAACTGATCATCTTGGATCACGCGTCCACGGACCGCACGCGCGACATCATGATGGATTTGACGCGTGATCCGAAAAACGCGAACCGCCTGGTGTTTCTGAGCGAGCCAGATCCTACGTGGCGCGAGATGGCTCACCGTCAGATGCTGCTCGAAATGGCGCGGCGGCAAGGCGCGACGCATGTGGTTACGGTCGATGCCGATGAAGTCTTGACCGGGAATCTGCTGCCGACCATTCGCGAGAAGATCGGCGCCTTGCCGCAAAACGCGGTGATGCAACTGCCCTGGGTCTGCCTGCGCGATTCGATTTACCAGCAACATGCCACGGGCGTTTGGTCTCAGCAATACGCAAGCGTGGCATTCTGCGATGACCCCCGCTGGTATTGGAGTTCCTCCGAACGCGGCGGATATGACTTCCACCATCGCCACCCGATGGGCCGCAACTTCATTCCGCAGCAGGCCGTACACTTTCCAGGCGGCGGTCTCTTCCATTTGCAATTCGTTTCGAAGCGCCGTCTGCATGCGAAACAATTGCATTATCAGCTCATAGAGCGGCTGCGTTGGCCGGATCGCGAATCCGTCGAAACGGTGGTTCGAAAATACCGCTACAGCGTTTATGGCTGGCCGAATCGTCCCGAAGGTGGCATTCCCCACTTCGATCTCAAAGCCGTTCCCACCGGCTGGTGGGAGCCCTATTCTCATCTGGTGCATCATCTGAATCCGGATCTTCCGGCGTGGCAAGAGCCGGAGATCGCGCGTATGTTGCGCGAGAACCCTGGTCTCGGGAAAGATCTTGACGATTTCGGCAGCGGTCTTCTGAGTCTTCCTGCTTCCGGAGCAAAAGAGGTGGCCGCGTAATGCGCCCGTATGGCGTTATCCAACTTACTCCGTCGAGCCCGGCGCAGCAATTCACCGAGCCGCTCGACCTGCATCAGATTCAGAAGCACCTGAATCTGCCGGAACAGAGCGGACACGATGAAGTGCTGAACGCCATGATCACCGCGGCGCGCGTGTTAGCGGAAGCCGCGCAGAATCGCGATCTGATCGTCAAACAGTACGATCTGAATATCGACCACTTCTCAGTCTGGTGGCCGGGCCGCCAATTGCATCAGAACTTCGTGCTCGGCGGATACATCGAATACGCAATCCCTCTGCGCAACCCATTGGTGCGCGTCGATCTCTTGCGCTATCGTGATGCGACCGGCGCCTACACGATGCTGACCGAAGGGCCGGATTATATTGTAGACACCGCGCGCGGCCTGGTGCTGCCGCCCTATGGTCAGACGTGGCCTTCGTTTACGCCGTGGCCTTCGAGCGCGGTGTTGATCAGATTCAGTAGTGGCATGACTGCGGATGATCCTTTCTGGCTCAATGAAGGGCAAGTGATCCTCGGCGGCATGAAATACCTGATCACCCAATGGTTCACGAATCGCATTCCCTTTGAACCGGCGGCGAAGATCGAAGAATATCCGTATAGCGTCACCAGTATGCTGGGCTTTGGCGCAATCCCGAGGGTCAAGTAAGTGGCGCATTCTTCCGTTCGTGTGCAACGCGGTTGGCCGGTGATCGATCCAGGCAAGATGCGGCATACGCTAACGTTTCTGGAGCAGTCCGTTACCGCCGGCGCTTCGGGCGCAAAGGAGACATGGGCGCCCGGCAACCCGCCACGTGAGGCGAGAGCGGCCGTCGAGACGATGGCGAGTAAGGACCGCACGCAAGCCGATCAGACGGGAACGCAGCTTTCGCTTTCGGCCGCGATCTGGTTTCAGGCGAATGTGAAGCCGAGCATGCGGGTACAGCACAATAACGGCAACGTCTACGTGGTGCAAAGCGTTGAAAACGTTTTGGAGATGGACGTCGTTCTGGTTTTGAATTGCCTAGGGCTTGGAGCCAACACATGACGCCGCCTTTGGTCACCTGCATGATGCTCACGCGCAATCGCCGCGAGTGGCTCCCGCGCGCCATCGCATGCTACCAGGCGCAAACCTACGCGAACCGTGAACTGCTGATCGTGATGGATGGAGAGGACGTGCGGGACGTGATCCCCGCGGATACAGATCACTCGATCTCCGTGCATTACTTGAGCGGCGCACCGCCTATGCCAATTGGCGCGAAACGCAATTTCGCGTGCGGCGAAGCCCGCGGAGAGATCATTGCGCACTTTGACGACGACGACTTCTCAGCGCCGGGCCGTCTCGAAGATCAGGTACAGCGGCTGCTCGAAACAGGCAAGTCCGTAACGGGTTATCACGCCATGCGCTACACCGACGGCAGCAACTGGTGGGAATATCGAAACGCCAGCATCGCTTACGCCGTGGGGCTCTCGCTTTGCTACCGCCGCACGTTTTGGGAACGTCATCAGTTCCGAGAAATCCAGCTCGGGGAAGACAACATCTTTGTCGCGGAAGCGGCCGCGGCCGGCGAGCTCGCAACCGCAGACGCCGGCGAACTGATGTATGGCACGATCCACGCGGGCAACACATCGCACCGCAACACCAATTCCCACGTTTTTCGGAAGATCGCATGAACGTCTGGTTTGCTATTCCCTCGAAACGCCCGGCCCCAGAAGCCGATGCGACGCTCGCCTTGTGGCGCGAACGGGGCTATCGCATCGCGGTGTTTCGCGACGCGGGCGATGAGCCGCTCGTGCAAGCGCACGCCGCCGTGATTGGCGCCTACTCGGGCTATGCGAATGCCGTGAACACACTGGCAGCAGAGATTTTGGCGCGCGATCCCCAGGCGGCGTGGATTGTCACTGGCGGCGACGATACCGAGCCCGATCCGGCGCATACTGCGGAAGAGATCGGGGCTCAGTGCTCGACACACTTTTATAGCGCGATCGAATGCGCGTACCCTCCATCGAGACCGTCTTGGGCCTATAGCATCGTGGGGCGCGAGGGAGGGTCTGGAGAGAATGCGCCATCGTGGAAAGCCTGGTCAACCTTCGGCGTGATGCAGCCGACCGGCGACCCGTTCGCGGGCCGTCAGATTGAACGCATTTGTGGCAGCCCCTGGATGGGCCGGGAATTCTGTGCGCGCGTGAACGGCGGGTCTGGACCGCTCTGGCATGAGTACGTTCACATGTTCGTGGATGAAGAGCTTCAGGAAGTGGCGGTGAAGCTCGGCGTGCTTTGGCAGCGTCGCGATTTGACGCACAAACATAATCACTTCACGCGCGAAGGCGATGCGGCGAGTTGGGCGAAAGGCAATCGCGAGATGCCGCAATTTCTTCGGGAGGCGAATAGTCCCGAACACTGGCGGCGTTTCTCCGCGCTGTTTCAGGCGCGCAAGGCCGCAGGATTCCCCGGTCACGAGCCCGTGCCAGCAAGGGTCGCGGCGTAGCGATGGCGATTGAGCAAGGCATCTCGCTTCTGGTGCGCAACGCGCTCTCAAATCCGCCCGATGATGCGTTCGGCGGGTTCTTTGCGCAGTTGCCGAAGGACTGGATCAGCGCGGATCGGCCGCGCGCGTGGACGTATCGGTTTATTACGTCGAATCCGATGTACGTGCTCGCGGGCGCGAATGGCATGGTCGAAGCAGAATTGCAGATCGATTGCCACGGTTTCACCCCCGAAGACGCGATTGCGCTCGCGGCCGCGATTGACCCGGTGCTGTCCGGATTTCACGGCCTGTTGCCCGATGACGATCAGACGAAAGTACAAGGCATGTTCAATCAAGGCTCTAGTACAGACGGGTATTCAGACGTGAATCGCACCTTTGTGCGGACGCTCGAATACCAGATCCATTACGCCGCTTCTTAGTTTCTAAACCTCTCACCCAACTTTCAAAAAGGAGTATCACCATGTCCGCCACACGAGGCACAATCGGTTATCTCGGTACCTTCAACATGGGCAGTCCGCTTGCGCCCGTGCTGGAAATCAAGCGCATCCGCATCAATCCGGTGGATGTGCCCAGCGTGGACTTCACGCATCTGCTTTCGCCGAATGCAACCAGCGAATTGAAGCCGGGAATCATCAAGCCCGGCACTATCGAAGTCGATGGCAACTTTATCGGCGATGCCACACAACTTGCGTTCTTGACGGACGCGCAAAGCCGGACGGTTTTTGGATTTTCTGCCACTTCACCGGTAGACAACGGCACGAAGGTGTACACCGCTTCCGGCTCGGGCTTCGTTTCCACCTATTCGAACGGCGACATCGAAGTGGATAAGCCGCACGAGTTCAGCGTGAAGATCCAGATGACTGGCGCGCTCACCGAAACTGTCGCGTAAATGCCGCTCTCGCTCGCGCAGCTCCTGACGGCTCCCGTATCTTTGCGCCTCGGTTCTTCTGTCTGGTCGCACGTCGTGTTCACCCACCGCGATTTGCTGGAGATCGAGGCGCAGACGGGAATCGATGTGCTTGCTGGCGCTCTGCACTTACGGCGCTGCCCGGCGCGCGCGTTCGCAGCGGTGGTGTCCGTGGTGCTCGGTATCGAGGCCCGCGCGATCGCGCCGCGCCATTTCCCGCGCGTGCGTGAGGCGCTGGCGCAGGCATGGGATGCGTCAATGCCCGATCCCGAACCACCGGGACGCGCGCCGAAGAAAAAGAGCCCAGGGCCTACGTCATGGTGCGCGGCCTGGGCTGAGGCGCGCGCGCTGCATGTGCCCAGCGCGGAGTGGCTGGAGATGACGCCGCGGATGATGCAGGCTTTGGGTGCGGAGCATCTGGAGTTGATGAGGCAAGCGGAGTTTATGCAGAGCAAGGGGATTGCCAGCATCTGCAATCACAGCTACGTGCGGCCGAAAAAACTCTATTCGGATACGAATTTTATGTCACACCCGTGGCCGGACGTGAAGAAGGAAGCGCCACAGGAAAGGCCACAGGAAAGGCCACAGACGGGTGAAGACTTCATGCGGATGGTGAGTCCATTCCGCAAGGCTCCGATTCAGTGCGCAAACGAGGAAGCAAGGAAGTATGTCGAATCAATCGTCGGTAACAATTGAAGGCTGCGACTATAAACTCGAATTCGATTTCGATCTGTTGGTGCGCGCGGAAGAAGAAACGCGGCTCAATCTGCTGCTCGCCCTTACGCATATCGATCTTGCGAGCGCGGGGCAGTTTCGTGGCATCTTCGCGGCTTTGTTGTGGAAGCACAGCCCGAGGATGACATTGGCAGAGATCGGGGCTTTGATTACGCCCGTTTCGCTGCCCGCGATCGCGGCGGCGTTTGGCCAGTTGTTCCCGGAAGAAGAGAAGCCCGAAACGCCCGCCGCATAGCTTTTGGCAACGTGTGCAAGCATGCCTGAAGAGCTCATCACGGTAACCGGGATCGAAGAAGCGTGCGCGTTTCTCGATTCCGCGCCCAAGATCATCGTGTCGCAGGCGTTTTTGCGCGCGCTCGAAGCGGCGGCGAAGGTGATCGAAGCGGAAATCTGGCCGCGCGTGCCGCAAGATGTGGAAGCGGCGCTGAACCAGGCGCACGGCGGTCGCGGCCTGCTGGTGGCGAATCTGGATCACTGGATCGAGATCGATTCGCAATCGCGCGGCGGGTTTGTCCAGATCGGCTTCGGGCCATTAGGCCACATCGCGTTGTGGGTGGAGTACGGGCACAGCATGACCGGTCACCTGCCCGCGAAGAATCCATTGGGGAAGCCGGTGCCGGCGAAGCCTTTCATGCGCCAAGCATTCGCGGCGAGTGTGGATCGCGCGCTTGAGGCGTTCGTGGAACAGGTGATGCAGGTAATCAC
>DATLVQ010000571.1:0-11014 GCA_035577325.1 Bryobacteraceae bacterium
TCGCCGGCTCACGCGCGTTCACGCACGTTCGGTTGAGCAGCCCGTTAACCTGGATGATGGCGACGAAGTGTTCCGGTACCCATTTCTTTACGGCGTCGAGGTAGGCCACTGGAACCTCACCGATGCGCAGGCCGCCAAAATGCGCGAATATCTTCTGCGCGGCGGCTTCTTCATGTGCGACGATTTCCACGGCACCTATGAGTGGGAAGTGTTCACGAACAGCATGAAGCGGGTCTTTCCGGACCGTCCCATCGTCGATATCGAGAACTCCGACCAGATCTTCCACACGCTCTACGATCTCGACGAGCGCTACCAGGTGCCAGGCGCGCAGTACCTTCGCCCTCCCCACCAGTTGTGGGAGTTTGACGGCGTGGTACCGCGCTGGCGCGGCATCTACGACGACAAGGGCCGGCTCATGGTGGCCATCTGCCACAACATGGACTTGGGCGACTCCTGGGAGCACGCCGACAATCCGGAATATCCCGCCAAGTTTTCCGACCTCGGCATCCGCATCGGCGTGAATTACGTTGTCTACGCTATGACGCACTGAACGGCGCGCGGCCACGCCCGACTGGGCTAACGCACGAAGGGCTGCACTGTTCCGCGATATCATTTCCTCTTCATGACAAGAATACGCATGCTGGTGATATCGTTTGCAGCCGCGCTGCCGCTCATGGCAGAAGTTCGCACAGTCCCGCCACCCGGCGTGCCAGTGCCCACGGCGGATCGGGCCGCGCTCGAGTCGGGACTCGCTCAGCTCAGCGCCAGGATTGAGAAGCTGCATTGGAATCCGCTGGCGGTCGACGCCGCCATCTACGAAAAGGCAGTCCGGTTTGCGCTCCAATATGACGAGTTCTTCAAAACGGACGACATCGCACGCGCCAAGGTGCTGCTCGAAGAAGGGCAGGGAAGGGCGGGCGCGCTCGAGCGCGGCGAAGCGCCCTGGGCCAACGCTACCGGGCTTGTTGTCCGCGGCTACGTTTCGCGGATCGACGGCAGCGTGCAGCCGTACGGCCTCGTAATTCCGCCCTCGTTCTCGCCAACGGCACCACACCGCTGGCGTCTCGATGCGTGGTTTCATGGCAGGCAGGAGAATTTGAGCGAAGTCAATTTTCTATACGAGCGCGAGCGCAACCCGGGCGAATTTACTCCTCGCGACACCATTGTGCTGCATCTGTACGGCCGCTACTGCAATGCCAATAAGCTCGCAGGGGAGGTGGACCTGTTCGAAGCGCTGGATGCGGTGAAGCGGCAGTATGCGATCGACGAAAACCGCATCGTGATCCGCGGATTCAGCATGGGTGGCGCGGCGGCGTGGCATTTCGCCGTGCATTACGCGGGCGACTGGGCGGCTGCCGCTCCCGGAGCGGGTTTCAGCGAGACGCCACAGTTTCTCAAAGTGTTTCAGAAAGAGACGGTCCAGCCCTCGTGGTGGGAAGAAAAACTGTGGCACTTGTACGACGCCGACGATTACGCGTTGAATCTATCGAACTGCCCGACCGTGGCCTATAGCGGTGAAATCGATATTCAGAAACAGGCCGCCGACGTGATGGCGGAGGCCATGGCGCGCGAAGGCATGCGCCTGACGCACATCATCGGGCCGAACACCCCGCACCGTTACCATCCCGACTCCAAGATTGAGATTAACCGGCTCATCGACGCCATCGCCGAGCGCGGGCGAAATCCGTACCCGCGCCAGGTGCGGTTCACTACCTGGACGATGGCCTATAACCGTATGAAATGGGTTGTCATTGATGCGATCGGCAAGCACTGGGAGCGCGCGCGGCTGGATGCGGAAATAGTGGACGATCACACCGTGAACGTCCGCAGCAGCAACGTTGTGGCCTTCACGCTCGAGATGGGCCCCGGGGGTTGCACGCTGGACAGCACGCGCAAACCGGACGTGGTGATCGATGGCGCTCGCGTGGAGGCGTCCGCGCCGATCTCGGATCGCTCATGGACAGCGCATTTCCGCAAATCCGGCGGGCAATGGACGGCGGTCGAGAGCGACGAAGAGCCGGGACTGCACAAGCGCCACGGCCTGCAGGGACCGATCGACGATGCATTTTTGTCCAGCTTCATCATGGTGCGACCCACCGGCACGCCTTTGGCGCCGGGTATCGCGCGCTGGGTATCGGCGGAGCAGGAACATGCCATCATCCGGTGGCGCCGGCAGTTCCGTGGCGAGGCGCAAGTGCGCGACGACACGGCGATCACTGATGCCGACATCGCGGCGAGCAATCTGGTGCTGTGGGGCGACCCCGGCAGCAATAAAGTTTTAGCACGCATCGCCGACCGGCTGCCGATCCGTTGGACGAAGGACGCAGTAGTGGTCGGGAGCGCGCGCTATCCGCCGGCCACGCACGCGCTGCTGCTCATTTATCCGAATCCGCTGAATCCGAAAAGATACGTGGTGCTCAACAGCGGCGTGACGTTCCGCGAATACGACGATCTGAACAATGCGCGGCAAATTCCTAAGCTGCCGGATTTCGCGGTGGTGGATACGAGCACGCCGCCGGACGATCGCCGGCCGGGGAAAGTCGCGACAGCGGGCTTCTTCGGTGAACGTTGGGAACTGCAGGAACTGTCAAGCCGGTGAGACGGCATCGCCGCCGAGGTCTGTCACATCAGTCGTGTGGAAACGCGCGCGCTCGCTTGATTCTCTCGATCTGAATCAGGTGGCGTTGATCATGGTCGGCTAACATTTGAAGCGTTGAATAGATATCCCGCGTGCCGAAGAGCGGGTGCCCCCACTGGTATCGCGAGAGATCTTTATCCGCGAGCGGTTCGACCAGGGCGAGCGTCGCCGCGCGCAGGCTCTTGAGCTGGCCGAGCAGTTTCTCGCGGGGCAGGCCAGCTTCAGGCTCCAACATGGGCGCCGTGCGAATCTTCATGATGGGGTTGGCCAGGATGAAGGATTTGATGAAGCCCGGCATCAAGGTCATACCTAAAGACATGGGCGCGCGGACCCCAGGGAGCTGTAGAACGCTTTGCAGAATGCTTTGTGGGATCATGCTGGGCCCCAGGGCCAGCTCGTCAATTCCGATGTTCTTGATTGCGCTGCCACTCTCACCACCCTTGTCGAGCAATTCTTTCAGTGTGGTCTGAAATGCCCGCTCGGTTAATGCGACGTGATGTGCGACCTCGCCGACCGACCAGTCGTCTCTGCCTGGTTTGAAATCGAACTGCTTCTGAGACAGCGGGCTTATTTGAGACAGGAACGTCCGGCGGGCGGAACCAATTCCAGCGAGAAGGGTAGTTAGTTTTTCGGCGGTCCTCATGGCTTGTTGCATGGCTGATCGAACCGCAGTTGATTATAATCTACAGCACATGAAGCCGCGCGCGGATTTCGTGGACTATTTGTTGTTCGACGTGTTCGAGCTGAAGAGCGGACCACAAGCGCGATTGCCGCTGAGGCACCCGGTGCACCCGGATTTCACGTCACTTTAAAAGCGGGCGGCTGACGCCGCTACGCCTCCATGGCGCGCTCGCGCGTCCCGAAGTGTGGTCTAGGCGGGGCCGTTCCATCGAGCAGATGCCCCCAGAAAATGTGTTTCCGGCGTGAAACCATCTGGTCGATATTCTTCTGCACGATGTTCTGGATGTACCGGCTGAAATCCTGCACAAGCTGTGCGTTATCGGCATCGGCGGGCTGCAGGCCCTGAAGCGGTACAGGCTCCAGGATGCGCACGTGCCATTTTGAAGGAATGGGAACGGGAGCTAACGGGAACATGGGCGCAATGGGCAAATAGGGCCATCCGAGCGTCCTGGTGACAAGGCTCGAATTAATCCTCGCGATAATGGGGAAGATTTCCGCGTGCCCGACGACGGCGACCGGGATAACCGGCGCCTGGTTCACGATCGCCATCCGGGCAAAGCCGCTCTTCGAGAAGTCGCGAAGTTTATAAGCGGATTTGTAAGGCGTGAACGCGCCGCGAATTCCCTCCGGGAACATCCCCACGAGATTTTCGCCCTCGAACAGGCGTGCCGCATTCTGCTGGCTGGCAACGACGCCGCCAACCTTCGTCAGAAAATTGCACAGGAAGGGGATCCTCAAGAGCGAAGGGATGATCAAAAAGCGCACGGTGCGCTGACGGTGGGCGTGGATCAGCGATAAGTGTATGACGCCGTCGAGCGGCATGAATCCACGATGGCTGGCTACATAGAGAGCGCGGCCGATGGGCGGGATATTTTCCATCCCTTCGAAATCAACCCGCCAGTAAACCTTTCGCAGGAATGCAAACCACCATCCCCAAGCCTGTATGTAATCCGGATCCATGCCCCACTCGTCGTATTGCGCCGCGAGTGCGCCGATATTACTTCCGGGTTTCGTGTGCAAGAAACCGGCCAACGCCTGAACCGTGGAAAGCCGCGGACGAAAAACCAATTCCTGTGCGGCACGCGCACACGAAACCGTCCAGTTGTATTCGAGCTGATCGGGATCGGCCTCGGAATCCGCCAGCCGTACGAGTGGCTTCGGCAACGGGATTCGCGTCGTGCCCGCGGCGCGCAGCGCTTTTTTCAACGGGATCACGCCATCGCCGGCAGCATTGAAAATGCCGGTACAATCGGACTCCGCGGCGGCAACCAGCACGGCGGCGGCATCTTCGAGACTGAGGAATTGCACGTTAGGATCATGACCCGCGGGCACCGTGGCGTACGTTGCCGCCAGTTTTCGGAAAAGCGCGTCGCCGCGATCCGCGGACAGCACTGTCGCCAACCGAATCGAAACCCAATGCGAGTGCCGCGCAACCGTAGCCTCAGCCTGCAGCCAGCGCTGGGCCGGTGAATCGGCGGGCAACAGAGAAACGCGCTCCTCGGTCATCATGCCCGGATTTTTCGGACTCGAGCCATACGCGTATGCATGGCTGCGGAGTACGATGCGGCGAAAGGCGCCATCGGCGACAAGGGTGGCGAGCTCGGCTATTTCACCGGGAAAGTAAATCAGACAGTCCGCGCCCGATTCAACAAGATGGTGACCACGCTGCAGTAGCCGATCGCGCGTCGTGCCGGCGAGCGGTCCCTGAAATCCGCGAATCGAAAATCGCATCAGTTGCCTCCGGCCTGGACTTCGAATGCCGATCGAATCTGCAATGATAGCTCTTCGGTATCGCATCCAGAAAGTATTTTGCGGGCCACATTCTGCGCAGAGATGATGACGGGAGTAATTCCTCCGCCGGGTTGGGCCCAGTGCCCCACAAAGTGCAGATTACCGACCGGTGCTTCAGCCGACAACCGCGCGGCCCCCAACTGATGCGGCGACATTTCCCACCCGAGCATGGCCCCCTGCCAGTTGTTCGTAAAACGATACGACGTGAGCGCCGAGGCGCTCGACTTCACCACAATGTGCCGTTCGAGGTCCGGGAGAATATGGCGCAGACGGCCCATCACTTGCTCGTCGATACTCTGCTTATGCGCCTGCCAGTCGCTGATGTCGTCAAACCGAACAGGAGTCAACTTCTGGATGATCAGGATCTGGCAGCCCGGTGGAGCAATGGCTGGATCATACTGCGTTGGAATGAAAATCTTGAAGACGTTGCGGGTGGCATCGGCGGGGTCGTAACAGGACCAGTAGTATCCGGCAGCGGCATCAAGCGCCGCCGGATCCATTCCGTGCAAACCCATGTGCATCAGAAAACAGGGGTAGCTGGGCGTTCGCGATTCGAGACTCGCGAGCATCTCCGGGCCGCAATGCCGTTCACCGATCAGGTGGCGATACGTATGTAGCGCGTCCGCATTCGAGACCACGACGGGAGCGCGAAAAATGTAGGTTTCGGCGGGACGTTTCGAGACGGTTCGGAGCCGTATGCCCTCGACACTGCCGCGATGAATCAGTATCTGTTCGACCGAAGCGCATTTCAGAATTTTTCCGCCGTGCGCTTCCAGGGAGCGCCCCAGGTCGTCGGCGAATTTCTGCGAGCTGCCACGCGGATAGTAGTTCCCCAGAAAGTAGGAAAGCCGCAACAGGGCATCGAACAGGTAGGAAGTCCGGCTTGGCAGCGAGCCCCAATGCGGAGTGTCGGCGATGAGCAGCGTTTTCAGCCGCGCATCGCGAAAGTGCTCGTCCAATTTCTGCGTGATGGTGTAGGGCTCGAATTGTTTGGCCTGCTGTGTTTCGATGTCACGAAAGAAATAGAGGAGCCCGTGCTTCTCAGCGGTGTGCAGCTCGGCGAAGTATCCGTCGATGGCGTCGGCCTCCGCGGGAAACCAGTCTTTGAGTTTTTGCACGTACTGCGCGAAGTCCGAGGGCACCGCAAAGCAAGGGAGGTCGGGCAGGTGGAACTGATCGACAGGTTCCATCTTGATCCATTCTGTGGGTAACCCGAGGTCACGCACCAGCTTTCCTGTCCTTGTCGTTGGATTCCCCAGCAATGGATAAAAGTGCGTGGCAGCGTCGAAAATGAAACCCTTACGCCGGAAGGTCGAGCAATACCCGCCCAGCATATAGTGCCGCTCGAGGAGCAACACTTTCATGCCGCCGCGGGCGAGCAAGTTGGCGCAGAATAATCCTCCGACGCCGGCGCCGACAATGATGGCGTCGTACGCTTCGGGGTATTGGCGGCCAAAGATTGAGTAAGACATGGCTCAGTCAGCGAGACCGATTAGACCAGACCGCCATCGATCGCGTAAACCTGCCCCGTAATATACGATGCTTCCGGGCTGGCCAGGTAGCAGGCCATCTTCGCCACATCACGCGGCATGCCCGGTTTTCCAAGCGGGATTTGCGCGTACAATTTTTTTCGGGTGTTGTCATCGAGAGACGCAGTCATGTCGGATTCGATAAAACCGGGAGCGATGGCATTTACGCGAACGCCGAAGCGCGCCACCTCCTTAGCCAACGCCTTGGTGAAGCCGATTACACCTGCCTTGGATGCGCTGTAGTTGGTCTGCCCGGGCAGGCCGGAAATACCACTGGCGCTGGTGATATTGACGATCGCGCCGCCCCTGCGGATCAATCCGCGGATAGCTGCCTGACAATAATTGAACGTGCCCGTAAGATTGATCTCGATCACATCTTTCCAGGCTTCGGCGGTCATATTGTGCAGCGCCATATCGCGTCGGATACCCGCGTTGTTGATCACAACACCCAGTGGGCCGAAGTCCTGTTCCGCCTCGCATACTACGGATTCCGCCCGGCCGAAATCGCGCACATCTGCGTGGTAAGCCTTAGCTTTGCCTCCCTGGCTCGCAATCTGCGCGACCAGCGCCGTGGCGGCGTCCGCGCTTAAGCTGAAGGTAAAGGCAACGGCGTGGCCGGCAGCCGCGAATTCTTCCACAATGGCCTTGCCGATGCCGCGGCTGCCTCCGGTCACGAGCACCGTGCTCATTTCGGGCGGTTCCTCCCATAGCGCTCGTGAGCGGCGACGAATTCGCCGGTAGCAATGGCGGCGCCCATCGAGATTTCGCCACCCAATAAAGCCGCGGCGATGATCTCGGCTAACTTTTTTGCCTTGCCCGTACCATGGCACCCCATGATTTCGAGCGCTTCACGTTGCGTCGGAAGACTCGTTCCGCCGCCGATGGTAGCCACTGAAAGCGCGGGCAGCGTTACGCTGACGAACAGACCTTGCGGATGGAGTTCGAATTCGGTGATGCCGCAAGCGGAATTGGCGATGTTGGCGACATCCTGGCCGGTCGCAATGAAGATTGCCGCCAAGCCATTGGCGTAGTGCGCGTTATAGCCGACTGCGCCGGCGTGCAGGTGGCCGATGACCGTCGACTGCCATACTTCGAACAACTGTTCGGGCGTCACTCGCAGGTACATTTTCAGAATCGAGCGCGGTACCAGGGCGCCCGCGGTGACGCGCTTCCCTTTGCCGGTAACCATCACCAGGCCGCTGGCGCGCTTCTCCGAGCACATGCCGCTGAACAACAAGTAGCGCGTGCCCGTGTACCGGCGCTCGATCCAGCGGCAGACGCCATCGGCGGCCTTGGCGATCATGTTCATACCCTGCGCATCGCCCGTCGAAAAGCGCAGTTGCAAGATCACCTGGCGTCCGGTCTGAAAACATTCGACCCCGGTGAGTTTTCCGTGCCGGGTGGTGGAAGCGGCCTCGGTCTGCATCGCCGCGAAATTCTTGGGAACCCACTCGACGAACGAGCTGGCCGCGGAAATATCATCGAAAAAGAAACCAGGCGAAATATGATTCTCGTCGCCTAGGAGCGCCACTTGCACGCCGCCGCTGCGCGTGAGAACGGCCATGCCGCGCTCGTAACTGCGGATCAGCGCGCCTTCGCTGGTGGCCATGGGGACATAAAATGTCCCCTGAGCGTGCTGCCCGCGAACCAGCAGCGGCCCCGCAATCCCCATGGGCACCTGCGCGACGCCGATCGCGTTCTCAACATTTCCACGCAGCTGTTCGGAATCGAAAGAGAGCTGCCCTACATGAGCGAGTGTGGCTCCGGTCTTGTTCTCCAACCAGGCGCGGCGCCGCGCCAGCTGCCCAGGCTCGTAGCCATCATTACGAAAACGGGGAACCAGATCCGGGAGTTCGAGGCCCTGCTGGGCGGCCTCGGGGATTTCCTGAGCGGCCTTGCCTCTTCTGGGTGACGTGGATTTGGTTGGCGTGTTCATTCAGCCCGCCGCAGAATCAAAGCGGCATGATTGCCATCGCAGCCCATCGTAGTAACCATCACGTAATCGCCCGTAAACGGCTGGGCTTGCGCGGAGAGGCGCAGTTTCACGTCCGAGTCTTCGAATCCCGCGGTAGGCGGAAGGGATTGGCGCATAAGCGCGAGGGCGGCAACGAGTGCGCCCATGGCTCCGGAAGCGCCAAAGGCTTCACCTAGGGCGGCTTTCGGCGCGCAGACAGGGATCCCCTCCAACAGGTCTCCAAAAACGCCGGTTAGCGCGCGCGCTTCGATTTCGTCGAGTGCAGGATTGCCGCTCGCTCCGGCGATCAGGGCCGCGATCTGATTGGGCTTGATTTCTGCGCGCGCGAGAGCGCGCTCGATGGCCCATTGCGCGGCTGCAATCGCCGGGGCTGAACCATCGCTGTCGGAGGACTGGTGCGCAGAGCCGAACCCTGAGATCTCCGCCCACGGCCGGGCCCCACGTTGTTCAGCAGTGGCTTGCGATTCGAGCACGAGAAATGCCGCACCCTCGCCTAACACCATGCCGTCCCGATCGCGTCCAAACGGGCGTGCGGCGCCCGCCGCCGAGAGGGCCGAGATTTTGCTCAGGGAGTGCAGCAATTCTTCAGACATCTCCTCTGCTCCGCCCGCGACCAGGGCCCGGGCCCGGCCCAGGCGCAGGAAGCCGGCCGCGTAGCCGATGGCGGACAAGCCGGAGGCCATACCCGCGCACAACATCGAATTCACGCCGCGCAGCTTGAACCGTATGGCTGCTTGTCCGATGGGCGAATTAATGACCGTGTTGGGGAAATCCAGGGGGCTGACGTATTTCGGACCATCCACCACACCGCTCCAATCGAAAGCAGTAATGCTATGCACGCTGCCCAGGACCGTTCCGCAGATGAGTCCGATGTCCGGATCGCCGTCAGACTGCTGCGGGCACAGCCCGGCCTCGGACAAGGCGAAATGCGTAGCCACGCAAACGAGGCGCGCCGCCCGGTCCAGGCCCCGCAGGCCTTTATTTCCCAACCAGCGCTCGGCCTCAAACCCACGCACTTCCGCGGTGACGTAGCCGGGACCGAAACGTTCGCTGGGGCTCGCCGCCCTTGCTCCGCCGTATAGAGCCTGCTCGAATTCACGCCAGCCCGCACCCAACGACGAAATGACACCCGCGCCTGTTGCCACCAATCGATCGCTCACACCAGATCCTCAATTGCTTTCATAGCGCGCCATGCAAAGCGAGGCATTGTTGCCACCGAAAGCGTACGCGTTGTTGAGCACGACCCTGGGATCGATCTTCCGCGCCTGGTTGGGTACGCAATCGATCTCGCACTCGGGATCGGGATTTTCGTAGTTGATGGTTGGCGGGACCAGGCCGGTGGAGAGCGCCAGCGCGCACGCAGCCGCTTCGATGGCGCTGGCGGCGCCCATCGTATGCCCCAGCATGGACTTGATGGAACTCATCGGCAGTTTCGACGAGCGCTCCCCGAACAGGGTCTTGACCGCGATGCACTCCACGCGATCGTTGGTGGGAGTGCCGGTGCCGTGCGCGCTGATGTAATCGATATCGCCCGTACCCATAGCGCTTTCTTTGAGCGCCGCAGACATGGCGCGGATGGCGCCATCCCCTTGCGGGTGCGCGGCCGTCATGTGATGCGAATCGCAACTGACGCCGTAGCCCAGCATCTCAGCATAGATGCGCGCGCCACGTGCGCGAGCCGCCTGCAGGGATTCCATTACCAGCACCGCCGCGCCTTCACCCGGGATCATACCCTGTCGATCGCGATCAAACGGCTGGCAACGCTCCGGAGCAATCGCGCCGAGCCGGGAAAACCCCATGTATGTGATCCGTGAAAACGGGTCGGCACCTCCAGCCAGTACGAGGTCGGCCTCCCCGCTTCGGAGCCAATCGAAGCCGCAGCCGATGGCGAAATTTCCCGCCGCGCAGGCGGTAGGAATCATCAGGCACGGCCCCCGCAGGCCGAACTCGAACGCGATGCGGCCGGGGATCACGTGGCATGGATACTTGAGGGGAAGACCCGAAGGAACCGCGTCGAGGCTCGAAGCCTTGCGAATATCGTTGTAGCGCTCGACAAACTGCGGCTCGCCGGACGTTGTGCCCATGCACACACCGACGGTCGTTCCGTTGATGCTTTGTACCTCCACCCCCGCGTCTTCAAGCGCCATACGTGCGGCAGCTACGCCTAACTGGGAGCCCCGGCCCATGCTTTCAGGCGCCTGGCTGCGCAGATACTGTTCCGGAGCGAAGTCACGCACTTCACCTCCGACGTGAACGGCGAAGGCTGAGCTGTCGAAGGAAGCGACCTGCCCGATGCCGCTGCGGCCGGCGATCAGGGCGGCCCAGAAGTTCCGGCGCCCCGAGCCGATGGGCGTGATCAATCCGATTCCGGTGATAACGACGCGTGTCATACCCAGCCTT
>DATLVQ010000572.1:0-4772 GCA_035577325.1 Bryobacteraceae bacterium
TCATCCAACGACACGTTTCCTACGGCTATGCACATCGCCGCGGTAGAGGCAATCGAGCACAATTTGTTTCCCGCGGTCAGCCACCTGCGAGAAGTGCTCGACGAAAAATCGAAACGGTATAGCAATGTGGTCATGGTCGGCCGCACGCACCTTCAGGACGCGACGCCGCTAACACTAGGTCAATTGATCTCCGGCTGGACAGCCCAGCTCGATGAGGCACTCGACGGCATTCGCCGAGCTCTTCCCGGAATCTACGCACTCGCAATCGGGGGCACTGCCGTTGGCACCGGACTCAATGCTGATCCACGCTTCGGCGAAGTAGCTGCCCGGCGCATCGCAGAAGAAACCGGCCAGCCCTTTGTCTCAGCACCCAACAAATTTGCCGCACTCTCGGCGCACGACGGCATGGTGGGCGTGAGCGGAGCGCTCCGCACGCTTGCGGGGGCGCTGATGAAGATCGGGAACGATGTACGTTGGCACGCTTGTGGTCCGCGTGCCGGCTTCGGCGAACTCAAAATTCCTGAAAACGAACCGGGCTCCTCCATCATGCCGGGAAAGATCAATCCCACTCAGTGCGAAGCCCTCACCATGGTCGCAGTTCAGGTGTTTGGCAACGATCACGCCGTAGCGTTTGCGGGTTCGCAGGGCAATTTTCAACTCAACGTTTATAAGCCGGTCATGCTGCACAACGTTCTCGCGTCAATCGAACTCCTCGCCGAGGCCTCGCGTTCATTCTGCGATCGCTGCGCGATCGGCATCGAGCCGAACGAAAAACGGATCAAAGAACATCTCGACAACTCTCTGATGCTGGTGACCGCTCTCAATCCACACATTGGATATGAGAAGGCGGCGAAGATCTCCCTGACGGCATACCGCGAAGACATCAGTCTGCGTGAGGCTGCTCTGAAGCTCGGCTTCGTCACAGAGCAACAGTTTGATTCGTGGGTTCGCCCCGAGGAAATGACGCATCCGCTGAGAGGAAAGCCGTGAACGGACCCGCGAAGGCGGTCATCACAGGCGGGGGTTACCGTGGCCTCTCTGCTGCCGCACCCACGCTCACAGATTTAAATTTCGACCGAGAAATGGTTGGGGTGGAGGATGAACGTGCTCATCCTTCGCTGCAGCGCTGATTCTTACGCACGCGGGACTCATGTTACGTCAGTCAAGACTCCCACCAAGCGTTGCGCGGGCGGTAGTTCGTGCTTTGATCGCACTCATTCTTTCGCAGGGCGCAAGTCTCGCTCTCGCGCAGCGTGCACCTGAGTCACCTAACCATCCTTGGCATGGACTTGAGGAAGCACGCATCGAAGCGGACGCGAGAAATTTCATCGAACCCGGACTCAGCTTCGACGAGGAGAAGACCTACTCCTTGCCGGAGCTTATCGATCTCGCCGAATCGCACAATCCGGAGACTCGCGTTGCCTGGGAACGCGCCCGCGCACAAGCCGCCGCGTGGGGTGTTGCGCGCAGCGAGCTTTATCCCACAGTAGCCGCAGCCGCACTCGCTGGGGTTGACCGCGACCAAGCTTACCAGTCGAATCGTTTCTTCCGTCAGACAATCGGCGACTTTGAGGTCGTGATAAATCTGAATTACACGATCTTTGACTTCGGCGGGCGGGCCGGCCGAATCAACGCTGCCAAAGCCGAGACCCTGGCAGCGAACTTCGCGTTCAATGACACACACCGCAATGTGATTTACCGAGTTGAGCAGGCCTACTTCCAACTCCTGAATGCCGCTGGCCAGGAAGAAGCCTCCCGCGCGAATCTCTCCAACGCGCAGGCCGTGCAGCAAGCGGCCGAAGAGCGTTTGAACAATGGCCTAGCCACTCTTCCGGACCTGCTCGAAGCCCGTAGCGCAACGGCGCAGGCCGAATACGAGCTGCAGGCCGTGCTGGGAGCCGAGGAGATCGCTCACGGGAACCTCGCAACCGCTCTCGGAACAATTCCACAAACTGCCATACGCGTCCAGCCTCTACGGGAGCTAACAATTCCGAGCACCATCGACGACTCCGTCAACTCTGCGATTGATCGGGCACTGGCGCAGCGTCCGGACCTCCTTCAGCGGGTCGCCGACGTCCAGGCAGCGAAGGCGCGGGTCAAGGAAGCGCGTGCGGCCTACTATCCCTCTCTGAATTTTACCGCCAGTCCAACCGTAGAGTCTTTATACGGGTTGCAACAGCAGTTTCCCTGGGGACAAACGGCAGGTCTGGCGGGTGGCATGGCCTTTAAATTGAACTGGACTGTGTTTGATGGAAAGGCACGAAGAAATAGGCTCGCGCAAGCAAAAGCCAACGTCCATGAGGCGGAGGCTCAAATCCAGGTATCGCGCGATCAGATCACGAACGAAGTTTGGGCGGCATACTCTGATTTGAATACTGCCTTGCGCCAGCGCGAAGCCGCGACTGCGCTGCTCGAAGCCGCTGGCCGTTCCTACGATGCCGCCCGTGAATCCTATAACTATGGGCTTCGCAATCTGCTGGACGTGACCGCAGCGCAACGAGTACTCGCGCAAGCTCGCTCGACCGACGTCCTCGCCCGCGCGCAGGTTCTTTCGACTTTGGCCGCTTTGGCTTTCAAAGCGGGGGACTCAATTCAATCGAACGCAACGAAACCCAGACCATGACCATCCTTCAAAATTCCCGCTTTGTAAGACTTCTGTCCCTCCTGCTGGTGGCGCCGCTACTATCGAGTTGCTCGCGGGCGCCGTCCATAGAGGTACTAGGTTCGTTTTTCCCGGCATGGCTGGTGTGTTTCATTGTTGCGATTGTGTTGACGGCCCTCGCCAGGTTGGCATTGTTGCGCTTGCGGGTGAAAGCAGCATTACCGTTGCTGGTTTACCCGAGCCTGGCTGCACTCTTGACCTTCCTACTGTGGCTCATCTTTTTCTATTAGCGACTGTTATTGAATTTCTCATACTGCAATTCTCAGCAGCGAGGCGCAAAGACCATGGAACTCGATTCTGCCACGACAACCACAAAGCAACTTAGCCGTTGGGTGACCATCGGCATCCTAATAGGGGCAATCGTCCTGGGCCTCGCCGTGCTCGACCACATTAACCACTCTCCGCGAACCGACGATGCCGAAGTATTCGCCAACTTTATCGGGATCGCTCCGCAAGTCGAGGGTCCGATTGTCCGCCTGAACGTCCGAGACAACCAGTTCGTCAAGAAGGGCGAATTGCTATACGAAATTGATGAGCGGCCGTATCAGTACGCGCTCGAGAGAGCTCTTTCGGAGCAGGGCGGCCTCGAAGGACAGATCGCGGACGAGCAGCGGAGGATCAATGCCCTGGTGAGCGGCGTCTCCGTTGCCAAAGCGAATGTTTCCAGCTCCCAAGCCGACATGGCACGCTGGGCGGCGGCCGTCGAGCAGGCGCGGGCGGACATAGCTAATGCGGAGCAAGGGGTGAGCCGGGCAAAAGCAGAATGGACATACGCCAGCAACAATCTGCACCGTCTTGAGCCGCTTCTGGCAAAGCAATTCGTCACCGTCGATCAGGTGGACCGTGCAAAGACCTCTGAAATCGCGCAGTCGGAAGGACTAAAGCAAGCGGATTCGCAACTGCGGCTTTCTCAGGCAGGCCTCCAATCCGCCCTGGCGCAATATGACCGCTCCAAGGCGGCACTCGAACAGAGCAAGGCGCAACACGAGCAAGCACATAACTCCGTCACTTCACTGGAGCCTCTTGTCAACCAACGAGGCGCGCGTGAATCAGCCGTGAAGGGCGCCCGCTACAATCTGAACAACTGCAAAGTGTACGCGCCGTTTGATGCCCTAGTCACAAATCTGACGATTTCGGAAGGGGCTTACGCCCATGTGGGACAGGACGTCTTCACTTTAATTGACGCGCGTACGTGGTGGGCCATTGGGAACTTTCGTGAAAGCCAGCTGTCGCACATCACGCCGGGGATGCGAGCCGATGTTTACGTCCTGTCGAAGCCCAGTATCCGATTCACGGGCATCGTGGACAGCGTAGGTTTTGGAGTTACTCCTGATCCTGATGTCATCGGAAAGCTGGACAAAGGCCTGCCGGACGTGCAGCGAACGCTCAACTGGGTACACCTGGCATCCAGGTACCCGGTTCGCGTGCGGGTGGAGAATCCCACGCCAGAACTCTTTCGGGTTGGCGAATCTGCGGTTGTGACGATTCGCACGAATTGAGCATGGCCACCTCCGCACAGAGTGTCTCTGAGACGCCCTCCTCGCTATCGTGGTTAGGAGAGCTCCTTAAACACGAACTGTCACCGTATCAGGGTAGAACAGCGCTGGTCGTACGAATGGTTATTGCTGCGACCCTGGTCATGATGACCTGCATGGTATTCCGTATCCCCTACGCGTTCCAAGGAGCGATTTACGCGCTCATCGTTTCTCGAGAGAGCTCTCAGGCCACGTTCAAGTCGGCGGCGTCGATCCTCTCATTAACCGGAATCGGCGCGGCGTATCTGTTAGCTTCGGCCTGGTTTGTCATCAGCATACCAACCCTCCATCTTCTCTGGGTCATAGCTTCATTTTTTGTGGGATTTTACGCGATCAGCACCATCAAGAACTTCGGTGCCAGTTCCACGTTCGCGATCATGATTTGCGTCGGAGTGCCTCTTTGGGACCGCCATGTTTCGGCCGAAACGAATGTCGAAGATACGTTGTGGCTCTGTCTGGCATCCGCGATTGGAGTCGTAGTTACAGTGGGAGTAGAAATACTGTTTTCGCGGATTAAGCCCGGCGAGGACATCGTTACGGGCGTCGCGGACCGCCTTGCCGCCGTAAAAGACTTA
>DATLVQ010000573.1:0-2177 GCA_035577325.1 Bryobacteraceae bacterium
TGTGCCGCGCATGGCGAAGCCGCTTCTCTACATCGGAAATGGAAGCGCGAAGAGTGGCGGGGTCGGACCCAAATCCCACACGCCCCATCAGGCTGTCGGAGCGATCGAGCTTGCGGGCGAGCGTATCGCGTTCTTCCTCGAGCCGCGCGATTTCCGCGCGGTAGGCCACGGCGCTGTCCACAAGTTTCTGGTGATCGCGCCACGATTCGTTCAGATCGTTGCCCGGATCTCCGGCCAGAATGGATTCGCGCAGAAAATCAAGCATGACGGCGTCGAACGTTTCGAAGCGGTCCTGATCGCGTATATAGTTTCCCAGCAGAACATATTGCTCGAGAAACAGAACGTCATCCTTGCCCCCTTCGACGAAAGCGAGGCGATTGTTCAAAATATCGTAGGCCGCCGACGCTTCTTCGCCGAACAGCGCCTTCCTTGACCTGCCCAGGCTGTTCTCTTCCAGATCCACAATCGCCTGATAGACATGCTGGCCCACGTTGCGGAAAAAATTGCGCCGATCGGCCTGCAATTCGGCGAGCCTTGCCTTGATCACGTGCGCCTGCTCGGTATGGTCGAAATGAGCCCCGCGGCTGCGGATCCACTCCTTGGCTTCGAGCAGCAAATTCGCGAACTGCGTCCCAATTTCCTGCGTCAGGTACTTCAACAGGGCGACGCGCAGCAGCAAATCAATCTCAACATTTTTCTCGAACTTGGCCTGCTGCAATCCGGCGTGCAAAAGATCGGAAAGCTGGCGCTTCCAGGAGGGAGGCTCGGGCGCACGCAGGGCCCTGCGGTCCGTCTCGCGACGGCCAATTTGCCGGCGGTCGGGTTGCGCGCGGTCGGTTTGCGAAAGAAACGGCAGGTTGGCGGTCTGGCGAATAAATTCCAGCAGGTACGTCTCCGTAGTCTCTACAAACATGGGACTTAGAAAGACGTCGTGATGGATGTTGTCCACGCCAACGGCCAGAGTGCCGAGGGGAAGCTCGGCCGAGTAAGCCTTAAGATTCACTCGCGCGGGCGCACCCGTGGAGAGCATGGACGATCGTTCAGGCATAAGGAGCTACGCGAATCTCGTATTCAGGTTAACAAGCGCAGCAGGCGCGAACAAGGCTGCGAATCCAACCCGTTAACAGCAGATCGGACATTTTCGGAATCGGTGGGCATGCCGCGAGTTTCGGCGGTTCGAACGTCCCGGACGGGACTTCACGATCCCAGTCGTTTGGGTTTTTACTTCGACTCGGGCAGTAAATCCAGGCCCGAGATGACGATCCGGCGGGAATCTTCCCCGTTGTGATCGAGGCGAACTTCAATCGTGGGCCAGTCCGTGCGGAACGTGAAATGCTCCGGCCACTCGATGATCACAATGGCGTTTTCAGAGAGAGCATCCTCAAGTCCCAGAGACTCCAGGTCTGGAAAGCTTTCTATGCGATAAAGATCGACGTGGTAGACCTTGCACGGGCGTGATGGCGACGAAGAGTCGGCAGGAGCCATGCTGCGAAATTCGTGGACGAGGTTGAAAGTAGGACTGGTGATGTCCTCTTCCCTGGCGGCGCCCAGACCGCTGATGATTCCCTTGGTCAACGTGGTCTTGCCGCTGCCAAGATCTCCCTTCAAAAGAACTAAAACAGGCGGCCGAAGTTTCAAGGCAATCTCGCGACCCTTGGCGGTAGTTTCTTCGGATGAGTTGGTGATGAATTCCGTAACAGGCATTCAGTTCGGTTTGAGTAGCACAGCGGCTCTTGGCTGTGCGGTTTTTTAGGCAGTCAACAAACGCGCACAGCCCAGAGCGGCAGCGCTACTCATGCCCTTCCCTCTCGTTCAAAATTCGAGCATACGTTTGCGGCATCGCATCAATCAAATCGGAGGCAATCAACGGAGCTTCTCCCACCCGAGAGGCGGCGATGTCTCCCGCCAAGCCATGCATGTAAACGCCGAAACTCAGCACGCGCGACCAGTTATCCACGCCAAACTGCGCCGTCAGGCCGGCAAGAATCCCCGTCAGCACGTCACCCGTCCCACCGGTGGCCATGCCGGGGTTTCCAGTGGTGTTGACGTAGGACTGCCCGGAAGGCGTCGCGAGGATAGTATGAAATCCCTTGAGGATCACGTGCGCGCGCCAGCGGCCCGCCGCTTCCAGAGCTACATCCAGTCGCCGCGCCTGAACTTCCTTCACCGTGATGCCC
>DATLVQ010000574.1:0-7142 GCA_035577325.1 Bryobacteraceae bacterium
GCTGCCCAAACAGCGCAGGCATTCTGGGTCGATCTGTGGATCCCTCCTGACGCCGAGCCGCGAGCCTACATCACGCAGGCCGTTCTGGAAGGCGGCGGGCAGCGTTTCGCACTCCCCATCGAGTTGAAAGTCTGGCCCGCGGTGGTTCCCAATGATGACGTGCTGCTGATCGACCACAACTCCTACGGCGCGTCGTGGCTGGCGGATGACTATCCTTCGATCAGTGGAAAACCGGGTGCCGGATTTTTCCAAAGCGACGACTTCTTCCGTCTGATCCGCGCCTACCACCGCATCTTCTACGAACATCGCGGCATCTTTCACCAACTCGGATACGGGCACGCCGGCAAAGTGGGGCCGGAATTCGCGCCTACACTCGCCGGCTTCGGACGCATGCGCCACGTCACCGATTGGAGCCTGTACGACCGCCATTACGGACCGCTTTTCGATGGCTCTGCCTTCGCCGGCACGCGCCGCGGCGCGCAGCCGATTCCGTTTGTGTATCTGCCGGTCAATCCTGAATGGCCGGCGACATTCCTGAACTGGGGTGAGACGGGCTACGAAACTGAATTCGTCAACGTGCTCGCCGAGATGGAGCGCCATTTTCGCGACAAGGGCTGGACCCGCACGCGTTTCGAGTTGTTCTTCAACCATAAAAAGCGGTATATGGGCTTTCCGTGGGATGGCGACGAAGTGCGTTTCCCCGCCGACAATCGTTATTTCCTCGAGTACGGGCGTCTGCTCAAGAAAGCCCTGCCGCCGGATACGCCGGTGAAGATCGTTTTCCGCGCCGACGTCAGCTGGGACATGGAGCAGCAGTTCAAAGACCTTGCGGGCGTGGTGAATATGTGGGTGGCCAGCCGCGATATCTTGAGCTGGTTGCCGCGAGCGCCGGCCGTGCTGCGCCAGCGCGGTGACGTGATCTGGTTCTATTCGGGTCCGCCTGCCGTGACGCAGCCGGCGTCAACCATCACGCAGTTTCCGCTCGAAGGCTGGATGTGGGGAGTCGGCGGCTTCGTTCACTGGCTGACGGTGAGCACCGGCGCCGATCCCTGGTTTCATTTCGATGGCGGCGGCACGGCGCTGGTCTATTCGGGCGACCGCTTCGGCATCGCCGGCCCGATTCCGAGCGTGCGGTTGAAGATTCAGCGCAACGCTGTCCAGGAGCTTGCATTGCTCGCGAGTTTCTCGAAGCGCAAGCCGGCCGAGGAATTGAAGAGGGAAGCCGCGCGCCTCTATAACGATACTGCCCCGGCCGACTGGTGGAATCCGCGCCCGGCCTTTGCCGGGGAACCCACCTTCAACTGGAGCGGCACGGCGCTCGATGCGGCTTCGAAGCCAGCCATGAGCCATCTGGAACACATCGACCCGGCGGCGTGGGCGCGCGTCCGGCAGTATGTGATGCGGCTTGCCGCCGAGGAGCAGATTACGAAATGAAGATACTCTTACTAACCGTAGTTTCACTCGTTTCGCTCGCCGCGGCGGAGACGGATATAGCGCGTGCACTGGATGACGTCGCGCGCGCGGCAACCATCATGGTGGATGGCGACGCCAGCCAGGGCATCGTCACGCCCCGCGCGCTCGACTACATGTTCAAGAAAGATCCCAATGATCCGTGGGTGGATGGCGACAACTACGAAGTGAACGACCAGGCGTTCATCGCCGTGAAAAAGACACTCATTCGCCTGTCGCATCTGGCGCCCTTTCCCTGCGACGTAAATCTGTGGATGCCGATCGCCGGCCACCCGGACAAAATTCGAATCGTGATTCGCAATGTGAACGAGATGAGCCAGTTTTGGCCGTGGGGCAAACTTTATCAGGATATGATTCCGCAAATGAAACAGGTGCTTGAGACCGGGCGACGCATCACCGTCACGGAAAAGCCGGGATGGGTTTCGGTGCTGGCGCCGGTGCATAACAGCCTGGGTGACACCGTGGCGCTGGTCGAAGTCGTGAGCCAGACGCACCTGGATGCCCACGAGAACGTGAAATGATCAAGTCAACTGCACTACTCCTTCTTGCTCTGCCCATATGTTTCGGAGCCGAGCCGGGCGTTGAGAAGGTCCTCGACGAGGTTCGCGCCGGAGTGAAGCCGGATCAGGCCATGGATTACATGCGCCGCGTGTACTCGACCGATCGCTGGTTCACCTTTCCCAAATTTCAGCAGACCGCTGAGTATTTAAAGGAGGCCATGACCGATGCCGGCTTACAAAAAGTTGAGCTTCTGGGAGCGCCCGCCGATGGCGTGACGCAGGTCGGCTACTGGACCGAACCCATGGCGTGGGATGCGAAGCAGGCGCGGCTCGAGCTGATTGGCGAAGATGTCCCCGAGCAGTTCCGGGTGCTGGCGGACTATGAGAAAGTCCCGACGTCGCTGGGCATGTGGAGCGGGCCCACGCCCGCCGGCGGCATTACGGCAGAAATCGTTGAGTGGAATGAAAAGAGCGACGTCCGTGGCAAATTGGTGCTCACCCGCCAGAATCCCGCGAACATAAAATGGGATCTTGTGAAGAAGGGCGTCGTCGGCGCTATCAATACGTTCACTGAAAACCCGGAATTGCAGGATGGCCGTCAATGGGTCAACGCGTGGGGCGATAACGGTTGGGCTTTCACCAAAGGCAGCACGCCGCTGATCTGTTTTTCCATCACGCCGCGGCAGGCCGCGTTTGTACGTAAGCTGCTTGCCGAAGGCCGCACCGTGCGCGCCCATGCGCTTGTCGACACGCGCTACTACGCGGGCGTTTACCCATATGTGACCGGCGTGATCCCGGGCGCAGGCTCCGAGGAAGAAGTGCTCACGCTCGGCCACAGCTCGGAACAAGGTGCGCAGGACAATGCCACCGGTGTTGCCGCAATGCTCGAATCGCTCGCAAGCCTCAATCGGCTGATCGCCCAGCAGAAACTGCCGCGTCCAAAACGCACTATCCGGGTGCTGTTGATGGGGGAGATGTACGGTTCGATGCACTATATGTCGACGCATATGGATCGCGCGCGCCGCACCGTGGCAGCGATGTGCGTGGATACTCCGGCCGCGCCTTACAATCTCGCGGGCACTGAATACACGTTCTACATGAACCCGCACTCCTCAAAGTCGTACACTGACGCGTTTGTGCTGCACGTCGCCGAACTGTATCTTCCGAAAGTCGGGCGGCCCTGGCACTGGCACGAATTCATGAGCGGCACCGACACCTATCTTGCCGAGCCGACCGTCGGGATTCCCACAGTGTGGCCCTACAGCGGCACCGGCATCGTCTCGCATCACAACAGTGAGGACAAAGCGGATCAAGTAGATTCTCGTTCCCTGCGCGATCTGGCGATCCTGAACGCGACCTATCTCTACTATCTCGCCAACGCCGGCGAGCCCGAAGCCGCGTGGCTGGCGGAACTGGCCGCTAACCGGGGCTACGAGCAGATCCTTAGCGCGGCGGCTCAGGCGATCGACCGCGCCTTCGACGCGCGTAGCGGTGAGGAGCTGGGGCGCGCGGTCGCGCAGGGAATCGACAAGATCAATTATGCTGTCGATCGTGAGAGCCAGTCCGTTTTGTCGGTAGCGCGCTTGGTGCCGGAAGCCCGCCAAGGCGCGTTGCGCATCGAGATTACGCCATTGGCGAAGCGGCTCGAGGGTTACGGCCAACAACAGTCTGCCCGCTTGCAGGATGCGGCGAACCGCCGGGCCGCGCAGATCGGGCTGAGCCAGCCGGTCGAGCTGCGCATCGAAGCCGACCCGCAGATGTCCGACGCCGCGCGCATTGTCGTCAAGCGCAAACGCTTCGGCACCATCCCGCTCGACGATATCCACCCGGACGATCGCGAAGGTTTTCCTTCCGGCGCGTGGGACGGAACGGTGATCGCCGCGCTCTACTGGTGTGACGGCCACAGAAATCTCGCAGAAGTCATCCGACTCACGCGCCTGGAGTTGGGCGCCGACAAGTTTGATTTCGTCGGCTACTTCAAATTCCTCGAGCGCCGCGGCTATGTGGAATTTGTCACACCCGGCCACTAGCTGACGGTGTATTTGGCTCTGCAAAAATCGAGATAGCCCTTATAGAAACTTTTGATTGGACCGTCTCCCGCGCGTCCAATTACGCTCAGGAATGGGCGAAATGCCATCGCAAGTCGAGCTGCTGCACCAGACCAGCAAAATCGTCAGCTCCGGCTTGACGCTGGATGAAATGCTGCGCGAGCTTGTCCGGCTGGCCGTGCAAGTGACCGGCTGCGATGCCTGCCTGATTTATCTCGCCGAGCCGGATGGCGACATCGTGCTGCGGGCATCTCAGCTTCCGCACAAGGCCGAGATCGGCCACATCCGGATCAAACTCGGAGAAGGCATCACTGGTTGGGTGGCCGAACACAAATCCGCAGTGGCGCTGACGTCCAAAGCCGCCGCCGACAAGCGCTTCAAGAAGTTTCCCGCGCTCATTGAGGACACGTATGAAGCCTTTCTGTCTGTACCGCTCGTCAGCGGCGGCGATGTCATTGGAGTGATCAACGTGCATCACAAGCACCCGCGGCCGCATCCTTCCGCGGAAGTTTCGCTGATGACGTTCATGGGCGAACAAATTGGCGGGGCCATCGCGCAATCGCGGTTGTCCAAGGAGAATGTGCGGCTTCAGGAGGAAACGCAGGAAATGAAGCGCCAGCTCGAAACCCGCAAACTGGTGGAGCGCGCCAAGGGGATCCTGCAATCCAAGTACAAGCTGAGCGAAGAGGCTGCCTACCTGCGTTTGCGCAATGAAAGCCGGCGGCTGAGGCGCCCCATGCGCGACCTGGCCGAAGCCATTATTTTGGCCGAGGATGTTGTTTCCAGCAGCGATGGCAAGTCCGGCGGCGGCATGACATCGTAGCAGCCACGGCCTACTGTTCGTTGTTGGCAAGCCACTGCTCGATCTGTTCCCGATTTTCAGCCTCGGGCCATTCGAGATACTGCCGAAATTCCAAAGCAGCGGCAGCGATGGCTCCATGCAGGACAAGTGCGCGGGCAGCCAAAAGGTGGGCCTTTGGAAATTCCACCGCCGATTTTTCCAGGTGCTCGACTGCTTCGGGTGTATTTTTGCCTTCAGCCTCCAGGATCAGCCCTAATAAGTAGTGCGCCTTGGGAACCTCCGGCGCCATCCGGATCGCGTTGCGCGCGCATTGCTCGGCCTCATTGCCCCTCTTGAGGAAGTAAAACGCCAAACTCAAATTGAGGTGCGCGAACGCCGACGATGGGTCGAGGCGCAGGGCTATTTCTAATTGCTCAATTGCTCTGTCGTTGTCACCCAATGCGATATATCTGGCGCCCAGATTATTGTGCGCCTCCATATAATCCGGATCAATCGCAATGGCCTTCCGCAAGTGCGCTATGGACGACTGCACACGGCCTTGCTGGTACTCCCGCTCGGAACGGGCCAATTCATTCT
The DNA here is from genome assembly GCA_035577325.1 of Bryobacteraceae bacterium. Lineage (GTDB taxonomy): Bacteria > Acidobacteriota > Terriglobia > Bryobacterales > Bryobacteraceae > QHXW01. The sequence goes on from DATLVQ010000574.1 coordinate 5,397, forward strand.
GCGCTCTCGCGGGAACGTGATGCCGCAGCCGGCTTACCGAGACGGTGCCGTTGATCGGGCGATCTGACGGTTGATTTGGGACAAGATCAGTCTGGTTGATTACAAAATCGCGGATGCCAGCATTATCTAAAGGGTCACGAACGCCCGCCGGCTGCCGATACTGTATGGCGTCCCAAGGGTCTTTCATCTGCGTGTGCGCAATCTGGGCTGATAGTTGGATGAGATTGGAGAAGAATAGTGCAGACACTAGAATCGATCTGAGAACCAAGGCAATTTCTCCTTATCGGTTTGGCTTATGTATCTCGATTTGGTACTACAGGGAAACGGCGAAGTTTCCAGGTGAGACCCTGACTTGTGGGTTACAACTTAGTTAATTGCCGGCAGTTCACCGGTGGAACTCTTGCTGAAGCTGGTAATTACGAAGCATGGGCGTGGTGCAAAGCCGGCAGAACCGACTGCAACAGCCATGAAATGTCGCGGCGCTCAAACGGGGCAGCGCAGTAGTCGACGGCTCCGGCTTCGATGGCTCCAAGCCATTCCGTTACCTCGGGAATCCGGCTTATCACCACAACCGGCATATGAAGCCCCTTCCCCTTCATTCGCGTGAGGAGTTTTCGGCATTCCCCGGGCTCCGAGTTGCAAAAAACGCCATCGGCGTGCACACGTTTCGCAAGCGCCAGGCACTCAGAAGTGGACGAACTTGGATAGAACGCCAGCCGCGAACCGGCCGCTTTGCAAAGCTGCGCTGCGAGAGATTCATCGAGCTCGTGCAGGATGAAAGTCGCCGTTGGAGTCCCTTGCGTTAACATGTCCCCCTCCAGATGACGAAGTGACTTGGAGAAATCTCGTCGGTTGATTTTCAGGTCGGCGGGGACCAGCGTGACGGCCTACTTGGAACTTACTGTTAATAACACGATAAATCGAGACGTTGGTGATGTCCAATCGAACTTAGTAATGTGCGCCATAACCAGTTTGGATAGCCCCATACAGTCCGCTGGCTGCCGGTCAGGTTGCCGTGTTATCTTCGCCTGAAGCTGCAGGAACCGAAGACATCACAATGTTCAAGATTAGACACTCTTAGGAAATAGATTCCTTCAGAAGCACAATCTGGCGCTGGTCGCAGCCGATGCCGCGCGCAGCTCAGCAGACCCTCGCCTCCTGAACTTCAGCGGCGCCTCAACCGTGGAATAATAACGTACCGGTTCTTACATGACAGGGCTTCGATTCCTTCTTCTCTCCCTAGCGGCCATTCTGCCGCTCGCCGCGCAACATAGCGACGACTTGAACTTTCTCGCCAGTTTGGATGAATTCGACCACATCCGCGAGATGTTGCCTTCTTATTTGAAACGGCACGCTTTGGAACTCATCGACAAGCGCGATCGGCTGGTCACCCAGTTCGCTACGCTCGACGACCTCGCTCGCCGCAAGGCTTATGTGCGTGAAGTCATGACACGCGATGTTGGCGGCTTTCCCGAGCGAACGCCGCTCAATCCCCGCATCGCCGGCGTGCTCGACCGCGGCGATTATAAAATCGAGAAGATCATTTTCGAGAGTCAGCCTCATTTTTACGTGACGGCGAACCTCTACCTCCCGAAAACGGGCCAGCCGCCCTATCCCGCTGTCCTCTTTCCGCTGGGTCACGAGCTGGGCGCCAAGAGTCACAGCGCGTGGCAGCAGATGCTCGGGTCGCTGGCGAAAAAAGGCTATGCGGCGCTGGCATGGGATCCCATCGGCCAGGGCGAGCGC
>DATLVQ010000575.1:0-4019 GCA_035577325.1 Bryobacteraceae bacterium
CACCCATTGATTGGGCGTGTGCGGACCGGCATTCGGATCGGCGATTACGTCTGGTCGGCTTGAATAGAATCCGCTGATCTCCGGCGCCTGGCCCTGAAGCGACACGTTGGCGCTGTCATAAACCGTGAAGGGAGTGCCAGAGGACACGGCGGCAATGCCGTTGATCTGCCAGCCGTTGATCAGCAACGCCGCCGCGTGCGGAGCGCTTTTCCATCGCGGCAACTCGTAGCTGCCGCTGAGCGAGAACCGCTGGCGCGCGTCGAACAGTGATGGTCCGTGCTCGGCGCGAATGTTGAATGGGTTCTGCGCCAAGTCGTTCTCGCCTGAAACATCGGTGGGCGCCGAGCCGGAGACGTTAAACGATGAGACGCCATCCAGGCTCTTCGAGAACCAGTACGACAATTGAAATCCGAGACCCGCCGCGAAGTGCCGCGCCAGTGAGATCTGTGCGGTGTGATAAGTGGAATTCGCTATATTGCTGACAATGCCGACCGAGGCGAAATTGCACGGGCCCGGCGCGCTGGTACATCCAGCATAAATACGGTGCTGGTCCAGATTGTTGGGGTTCACGCCTGGACCGAAGAGAACCGGATCGGCCTCAGTCATGCGCGGCAGGCGTGTCCCTTTGTTACCGACATAGCGCACGTCGAGCAAGTAGTTTTTGCCAAGCACATGCTCGATGGAAATATTCCAGTTCTGCGCGTAGGGCGGGCGCATGCGCTGGTCCACGGTGAGGATAGTAGCTGGCTTCACGAAGGAACCACCGGTAAACGGCGGCGGCTGGTTGCCGTAAGGATTGGCGATATCGAAACCAGGCCCCGGAAGCTGGTAAGCGAGGGTCCAGGGAAGCGCGCTGACTGGCGCCTGCAACGGGCCGCCCACACCGTTGGTGAACGAGTCATAGAAGATGCCGTAACCCGCCCGGACAGTCGTGCGGCCGCTGCCAGTTGGGTCCCAGGCCACGCCGAAGCGCGGCATCAGGGCTTTGTAATAATTGGGCGCAATGCTCCGTGCCACGCCGGGATCGCCTGGAAACACCAGGCCCGCGGGCGCGTTCGGATAAATCTTTGACTGCAAGCCCGGCGCCCACTCGTTCATGCGGTCTCGGACGTCGACGTAGGGCGTGTTGATCTCATAGCGCAGGCCGTAGTTGAACGTCAGATGCGAGGTAATCCGCCATTCATCCTGCGCGTAGCCGGCCACCATGATGTTGCGCAACGCACGATCGAATTGGCCGCCACCCTGGAAGAAGACTACGGGCTGGCCGGCGAGGAAGCTGGCGAAGGAATCGGAGAAGGGAAATGGCGCGAAGACGAAGAAGCCGTTGGTGGCGATGCCGAACAAGAGATTGATCTGGGTGCGCGTGAAGTCGCCGCCGAGCTTAAAGCTATGCCGTCCGCGCGTCAAAGAAATGGAATCGCTGAGCTGATAATTGTTCTGGTACGTGTTTTGCGGACCGACGATCGGGTCTCCCACGCTCGCATAGCCGCTGACGATCAGGTACGGCGGGCCGGCGGCCAGACCGAGCGTCGGCTGGTACTGGAAACCGAGCGCGCTCGGGGGCGTGGAGTTTAGGCGCTGCCCGAAAATGAATTCATTGCGGAAGAAGGCCGCGCGAAAGGTTTGCAGCGTGTTCGGAGAAAACAAGTGTGTCTCTGAAACGGTGACGGAGTGCGTGCGAATACTGTCGCCCACGGGGAAGCCGGGCACGCCCGCACCGGCGATGGGCAGAGGGTCCAACTGGCTGGTGCTCGAAGTCGCATAGCGCAGGAAAAGCTGATCGCCGCCCGAAAAATTGTGATCTACGCGGAAGCCGCCCTGGTCGTAATTGTTGGTTCCCATCACGGTGGCGGCGTAGAGTGACGGCGAAATGTTGCCAAGCGGATAGAACTGAAGTGCATTTTTCGCGATCGGGTTGATGAACGATGGGGGCAGTTTGTTTCCAGGAACTGGATCGAAGCCGCCGGTTCTGAAGTTAAATCCGAACAGTGGCGCACCGGATCCCGAGAAATCGCCCAGGCGCTGGGCGGGCGTGGGCACGATGGCGGTCTTGGTGACGCCCTGGCGGTCGCGCAGGCCTTCGTAATAGGCGAAGAAGAAATCCTTGTTGCGACGGACGGGGCCACCGGCCGTGGCGCCAAACTGATTCTGGTGGAGCGGCTCAACGGCCGAGGCGAAAAAGTTACGCGTGTCTAAATTATTGTTGCGAAGAAATTCGTAGAAGTCGCCGTGAAAAGCATTTGCGCCGGACTTGGTCACCACGCTGGTGGTGGCGCCGCTGGTGCCGCCGTATTCCGCCGGGGCGTTTAACGTAAGGATACGAAACTCGCCGATGGCGTCGACGGGTACGCGGATGGCGAATCCGCCATTCACGTTGTCGAAATTGGACACGCCATCGAGCAGATAGCCGTTCGATTCGGGACGCTGCCCGTTCACCGCGTAGGCCTGGTTGGCGCGCACGAGGCCGCCGGCTTCGGCCAGTCCACCGGTCATGGGAGCCACACCGGGCTGGAGCAAACCGAGTTGCGTAAAGTTGCGGCCGTTGAGGGGTAGTTCCGTCGCCTCGTGCGAGGAAACCACGTTGCCAAGCGTCGGGCCAAGGTCCACGGTTGCGCCCGTGCCCGTCACGCTCACTTCGCTATGGCCGGTGGCTACTTCAAGCTTCACCGGAATGCGGACAGTCCGGCCGATGTCAATGCGGATGGAAGATACTGAAAAAGCGGCAAAGCCTTCTGCGCTCACGCGGAGATCATATTCGCCCGCTGGCAGAGACGCGAAGTGAAACAAGCCATCGTTCGCGGACCGTTGCGTGGCGCTGAAACCGGTCTGAGGATTGGTCACGGTTACTTCGGCGCGCGACACGGTTGCACCGGAGGGATCGCCCACCAGACCTTCCAACACCCCGACCGGATCCTGCGCCGAGGCGTGCCAGCCGAAGCAGACAGAGAGCAGCAAAAGTGTTTTTCGAACGTGAACGAAGCGCATCGGTCCGCCTAGTGTAAGAGGAGTCGAACAAAGAGGACAATAGTAAGAAGTAGTTACTAGAAACATGTTAGAAGGTGCGTTCTAAGTTCCGGTTGTAAAGTGGTCGGGTAGCCCTTGTAAAAGACTGTTACGCTGATCCAGTTGTATCGGTGAAAATGACTCCGGGAGGCTCTATGGGATTTCGTTTCGCGACTGCGCTGGCAGGCGCATTGCTGCTTGCGGCGGCCGTTTACACTCTCCGCGCCGAGTCCAAGGCCGCTACCGTGAAGGGCTACGTGATCGATTCCGCCTGCACCTTCACGAAAGGTCTCAAGAAACCAGTGAGCGCTGAGTGCGCGCAAGCCTGCGCTAAGGCGGGATCGCCGCTCGTGATCCTGGCGGACAATGGCTCGATCTACTGGCCCACCACAGACGCCATGCCGGCCACCAGCCAGAATGGCAAGCTACTGCCTTTTGCCGGAAAGCGCGTGGTCGCGAGCGGCAAGGAGTACGACCGCGGTGGATCGAAAGCGCTGGTGATCGAAAAGATCGAAGCCGAGAAGTAGGGTCTAGCCGCCGCCCACGAATTGCACGATCTCTAGGCGAGCGCCATCCGGCAGTACCGTCGAGGCCCACGCGGCGCGCCTCACGATGTGGCGGTCGAGTTCAATGGCGAGCCGACCAGGATCCAGCTGGAGTGTGCGCACGAGACCGGCGATGGTCTCACCGGCGCGCACTTCACGGCTTTCGCCGTTCACCACGATCTGAAACGTGCTTTCGATTGCATCCTGCATAACCAAGCCCGGTTGACACCCTGTTTTCTCAATCATTATATTCAAAGTTAAGCGTCTTTTCGTTTCCCGGGTACAACACGCACAAGAGGAAATGCCAACTTCCTATTCAGAAGTGTACTTCCCTGTTCTGTTACAGGTGGTGATCGCTATGGCGGTGGCCACGCTGATGCTTGGACTCTCGTACCTGTTGGGTAAAAAAGTTCGCAACCGGGTGAAGGACATGCCGTATGAATCCGGCATCGTGCCCACCGGCGACGCGCG
>DATLVQ010000576.1:0-6155 GCA_035577325.1 Bryobacteraceae bacterium
CACGCCGAAAACCGTGCCCAGCACCCAGTTTTCGTGATTGGTGATCTTCAGCGTTTCCTTGCCCGCCGCCGCGTCGACCACGCGCACCGTGTTATCCGCGCAGCCCACCGCCACGCGCGATGCATCGGGGGAAAGCGAGGCGCCGAAGAGGGTTTCGTTGGTCAGCGTGACTGAGTGCTTGAGCTTTCGCGACGCCACATCCCACAATTCCACTTCTCCAAAGCGCGCCGGTGTTCCGCCCGCCGCGACCAGGATCTTGCCATCGCGCGAAAATTGCAGCGACTGAATGCGATCCGAAAGACCCACAAGGCGCGCCGCGATTCCCGAACCGTCCGTCTTATGCAGCAGCACTTCGCGATAGCCGGAGACAGCCAGCAGCGTTCCATCCGGCGAATACGCCAAGGCCGTAATCACCGGCGGCAAGTGATATACGGGTGGCTTATCGAGAGACGATGTTTCGCGCGCTTCCGGCGGCGTGTCATCCTTGGCGCCTCCAGCAATCCAGCGGCGGAACAGTTCAATCTGATCCTCGGGAAGCGGCGGCGAACCAAAAGGCATTTGCGGCTTGCGGTCGCCCTTCAGGAACGCTAGAACCACACTCTCTTGCGGCGCGCCTGGCTTGAATGCCGCCCCTTTGCTCCCGCCCGCAGCAAAGCTCTCAAAGCGGGTGAGGTCGAGCCCGCCGTACTTCATCGCCGGCTGATGGCAGCCCTGGCACGTGCGCTGAATGATCGGCCGAATCTCGCGAAAATAGCTAACGTCCGCGCTAGGCTGCTGCGCAGACACAATCATGGCGCCGCACGCCGAAACCAGTGCGAAACCGAGCGCCTTCGTCATCCATCGCCCTCCCCTTGGAGCCAGGACACTCAATAATGAAACGCAAATATTTTACCAATGATCGAGGATCGATAGGAAAGTGTTCACCTGGGCCCTTTGGGAGCCGAATGAAAGGCAATCGCCGGCCATCACGACCTTTGCGCCATCGGCTGTCCCAGCCAGGGCATGTGCCGGTCCCAGGACTCTACAACCACGGGACGCTACAACCACAGGAGCCGTTTCCATTGGCGCGGCTTCCTTCCGTTCACAGGCTCTCGCAACTTCCACTCATCATCCCCTCAATAACATCCGCTCTTCTCCGCTTTCGCAACCATCAGCCTCGTGCTAGCTGTTAGCTGAGACCACACCCATGCCCACTGAAGCCCAAATCAGCGCCAATCGCCTAAACGCCCAAAAATCCACCGGCCCCAAATCCCCCGAAGGCAAGGCCCGCTCCTCCCTCAACGCCCTGAAATCCGGCATCGACGCCTGGTCCCACATCATCCCCGGCGAAGATCCCGCCGAACTCGAAGCCCTCACCGCCGCATACCTGCACCACTACCAACCATCCGGCCCCGCCGAACTCTCCCTTGTCGACACCCTCATCTCCACCGAGTGGATCCAGCGCCGCCTCCGCCGCATCGAAGCCCAGCTCTGGAATTATCAGGTCGAATGCCTCGACAAGAATCTTTCCCGCGCTGAGTTCCTCGACGCCCAGATCCAGCACAATTCCCCTCTCGGCCATGCCTACCAGGACGCCCTCGAGCCCTTCTCCCGCCTCCACCGCCGCATCGATGGCGCCAACCGCATGTTTCTCCGTACTCTCAAAGCTCTCCAGGACCTCCAGTCCGCCCCTGCCTCCGCAACGCCCGTCGAATCGGCCCCCGAAACACCAGTTTTCGAACCGCCATCCCCCGTGCCTGCTCAACCACTTCCGCCGCAAATTGGCTTCGTTCCGCCAAGTGCGCCGGAGCCCCTGGAACTGCCGCGCTTGACCATTGACCATCTCGCCGCGCCGCTCAAGAATCCTGCCACCCGCCCTTTGGATACTGCCCGCGGTTGACACTTGGCGCTCCTGGATTCGACCATTGTGGGTTGGGAATCTGCGCGTGCGCCCCCTGGCAGTGATTTTGGTGACTTTGGCGTTGGCCGTCAACGGCCGGGCTCAAGCGCCGTCCACGGAAGAACAGCAGTACCTCTTCTCTGTACTGCCTCTCATCGATCGCGGCGAACTATCGCGGGCCGAAGAGCAGCTTACCGCGGGAATCGAGCGGCATCCGCGCTCCGCTATCCTATATAACGCGCTGGGAATCGTCTACCGCAGAGAGAACAAGCTCGATCGTGCCGTCGATTCGTTTCGCAAGGCGCTCGAAATTCTGCCCTCGTTTACTGCCGCGCAGCTGCAGTTGGCTGCCATCCACCAGCAGCAAGGCTTAAAACAGGATGCCGCCGATCTGTTTCGCACGGCCGGCGAGAGCACCACCAATTTCGAGGCCCTGATGGCTGCCGGCCTCGGTCTGGCGGACTGTGAGGATTACGCCGGCGCGGCCCAGGTGCTGGAAAAGGCCCACGCAATGCGGCCTGACGCGGAATCCGTCACATACAATCTGGCGCTCGCGCAATACAAGATGGGCAATCTCCCCGCCGCCTTGAAAACATTGAATTCGAATCGCGCCGATGAACCTGACGCAGCTTATCTGCGTGCCAAAGTTCTTGATGGCCTCGGCAAATCCGAAAGCGCGAGTGAATTCGCGGCCGCCTGCCGTGCTCAACCCGGCAATGAAGCATTCTGCGCCGACGCCGCGTTGGCCGCCATCCGGCAGCAGAAGTACCTGGAGGCCGTGGCATTGCTGCAACCGGCCAACGAAAAATCGCCGGATTCCGTCGCGCTGTTGGCATTGCTGGGACTGGCCCAGTTCCGCTTGGGCCGTTATCAGGAAGCCATCCGAAGTTACGTCTCATCTCTGAAGAGAGACCCGGGCGTTGATGCCTCGCGCGAAGGTCTCGGGTTTCTCTATTACGTCACCGGCGATCTCGAAAAAGCGCGCGCTGTCGTGGAACAGGGCTTGCTCAATCCGATAGCCGATTTTTACCTGGCATACCTCGACGCCATCGTTCTTTACCGGCTCTCTCCCCGATTGCGGACTAAAGCGGCCGCGGCGCTCGAACGCGCGATCCAGGCGAACAGCCGGTTCGCTCCTTCTTATTTCCAGCGGGGCAAAATGCGGATGGAGCAAAATGACACCGCGGGTGCGCTGGCCGACTTCGAGCGGGCGGCGGAGCTCGACCCGAAGTATCCCCTGCCCTATTTCAAGTTGACGCAGATCTACGCGCGGCAGGGGCGCCTTCGCGAGGCCGAAGCCGCCCGCCGCAAATTTTCCGCGCTGGGAAATCAGCGTGAGGAAGAAATACTGGCGCGTCAAACGCTGGACGTGCTGATGCCCGCGGCGCGCTGATGCGATACGCCGCGCGCGCGCTGTCATTCGTTTTCCTCTCTGGCCTCATCTGCTCGACCGTCATGCGCGATAAATGGTCCGTTAAGTTCGTCGATGCCGCCGCCAAAGCCGGCCTGTCAGCCGCGAACGTCTCCGGCGATGTGGTGAACAAGAAATACATTCTCGAAATGAATGGCAGCGGCGTGGCCTTCATCGATTTCAATCGCGATGGCTTCGTCGACATATTTTTGGTGAACGGCACGCAACTGGGACGTCCCGCCGGTGCGCCTGAGCCGGTCAGCCATCTCTACCGCAATAACGGCGACGGCACTTTCACCGATGTCACGCGCGAAGCCGGCATCGCCGGCTCCGGCTGGGGCCAGGGCGCTTGCGTTGCCGACATGGACAACGACGGTTACGACGATATTTTCGTCACCTATTACGGCAAGAATCGCCTCTATCGCAACAATGGCAACGGCACATTCACCGACATTGCCGAACGCGCCGGCGTCGCAGGCACGGACGGCCGCTGGAATTCAGGCTGTGCTTTTCTCGACTACGACCGCGATGGCAAAGTCGATCTGTTCGTCGCCAACTACGTGGACCTCGGCCCGAATTTCTCCAACGTGCCCAAGCCCGGCTCGGGCGAGTATTGCCAGTACAAAGGGATTCCCGTCGCCTGCGGGCCGCGTGGTCTTCCGGCGGCGGTGAATTATCTGTACCACAACAACGGCGATGGCACGTTTACCGGCGTCGGCGCATCTTCTGGTATTCGCGCCACCGAGGGTCACTACGCGCTCGGCGTGGTCACATTGGATTACGACAATGATGGCTGGCCCGATATCTACGTGGCCTGCGACTCGGCTGCCAGCATCCTCTATCACAACAAGCGGAACGGCACGTTCGAAGACGCGGGCATCGCTTCCGGGCTTGCCTACAACGAGGACGGAGAAGCACAGGCCGGCATGGGCGTGGCCGCGCTCGATTACGACCATGACGGTTTTCTCGACGTGGTGAAGACGAATTTCTCCGACGACAGCCCAAACCTGTATCACAACAACGGCGATGGAACTTTTTCCGACCGCGTATTTCAAGCGGGTATGGGGCGGCTGCGAAATCTGCTCGGCTGGGGAGTCGTCGCGGCCGATTTCGATAACGACGGCTGGACCGACATCCTGATGGCGAACGGCCATCTGACGCCGGAAATCGATACGGCCAAGAGCGATTCATCTTACCGCCAGCGCAAACTGCTGTATCGCAACCTGCGCGACGGCCGTTTTGAAGACGTCACGCTGGGCTCGGGCATGGACGCCACCGGTTTGCATTCCAGCCGTGGCGCCGCGGCAGCGGATCTCTACAATGACGGCCGCATCTCGGTCGTCGTGAATGAGCTGCACGAGAAACCCTCGCTGCTCGTGCCGGCAGCGCCCGCGCCCAACCACTGGATCGGCGTCCAGCTCGTCGGAACAAAATCAAATCGCGATGGCATCGGCGCGCGCGTTGAGCTCGAAGCCGGCGGCCTGCGGCAGATCGACGAAGTCCGGAGCGGAGGCAGTTACCTCTCGCAAAGCGATCTGCGTCTGCATTTCGGCCTGGGCGCCGCCACGCGCGTCAGCCGGATTACGGTACGATGGCCCAGCGGCACGGTCGACCGCGTAAGCGGCATTCCGGCGGACCGTCAGGTTGTCATCGCAGAGGGCTTAGAGAGCTGGAGGAACCGGAAATGAATTCATTGGCGGTCGAGGAAAAATACCGGGCCGGCTTCGGCGCCAGGCAGACGTCGCTCGTCGCACTCATGTTCGGCTTCAGCGTGATGAGTTATTTCGACCGTACCATCATGTCGATCGCCGGTCCCGAAATCATGAAGGAATTCGGTGTCGAGCCCACGCAGATGGGGTGGGTGTATTCTGCGTTCATTCTCGGGTACGCGGTTTTCATGATTCCTGGGGGTGATGTCGCCGACCGGCTCGGTCCGCGCAATACCCTCGCGCTGATGGGGCTGGCCGCTGCGGTGTTCACCGCGCTCACGCCCCTCGGCGGCCATTCGGCTCTCGCGTTTCTTGGCGTGGTACCGCTGCTGATTGCGATTCGCTGCGGTCTCGGTATCGTGAGCGCTCCGCTTTATCCGGCCTGCGCCAGAATGTGCTCCGCTTGGATTCCGATGATCCATCGCGCGCGCGTGCAGGCGTTTATTATCGCTGGAGCCTGCGTGGGCGGCGCAGTTTCCCCCATCCTGTTCTCCTGGCTGATGTCGCTCTACGCTTGGCGTGGATCGTTCTATCTCTCCGCGGTCGCCACGGCCCTACTCGCTATCGTCTGGGTGGTTTACGTGCGCCGGTTGCCTCGCGGCGTCGAGCACTCGCCCGGCCGGCGCGCCGCGGACCGGTCCTGGCGCCGCCTGCTTCTCAACCGCAATCTCGCGCTCCTCACGTTTGCCTATTTCACGCTTGGCTACTTCGAATACATTTTCTTCTACTGGATCTACTACTACTTCGGCGAAGTACGTCACACCGGCTTCGCGCAAAGCGCGCGCTACACCACCGTAATTTTCCTGGTGATGCTGGTGATGATGCCGCTCGGCGGGTGGATTTCCGATCGGCTGACGCGCAGTTACGGGCCCAAATTCGGGCGCCGCATAGTACCGCTGGTCGGCCTGACGATGGGCGCAATCCTGCTTTATCTCGGGGTAGCCACTTCAGACTCGGGCACCGCCACCGTGCTTCTTGCCCTCGCCATCGGCTTCGCCTCATTCTGTGAGGGACCATTCTGGGCCTTGGCGATCGACATCGGCGGAGCGCAGGTCGGCGCCGCGGGAGGCATTCTAAATGCCGGGGGCAACGTCGGCGGTTTCTTTTCGCCCGTGCTCACACCCCTGGTGGCTAAGTATTTCGGCTGGTCCTGGGG
>DATLVQ010000577.1:0-2633 GCA_035577325.1 Bryobacteraceae bacterium
AATTCCGCAGTCTCTCCGCATGTTCTAAGGGAGGTAGAGCGTGCAACATCGAAGCGCCACCCAGTGCTCGCACTGCGCATCGATCAGGCACCGTTGCCAGCAGGCCTTGAGTATTTCCTGAACACGTCCCAGTGGCTTGACGCCAGCGACGGCGATATCGCCCGCCCGCTGCCGAAGTTGAGTGCTGCACTTCGTCAGGCTATCGAGAAATCCGCAGATCGAGCTGCTGCGACAGCGGAGACGAAGGAGGCACGAACGAGTTCGAGCACATCCTCCCCTTTAGGCAGCGACCGGTCGCGGTACGACGTTGCGATCTCGGTTGGGGCTCTACTGGCTATTGCAATCGGCGGGTTTGCGGTTTACAGCTCATGGCAATCCGCGCATCAGGCGTCGGCTCTCGCAACCGCAAAAGCGCCGACTACAATTCCCGCGGCAGCGACTATATCGGAGAAATCCGTGGCAGTTTTGCCATTCGTGGATATGAGTGAGAAGAAGGACCAGGAATACATTGCGGACGGCACGGCGGAGGAGTTATTGGATTTGCCTGCGAAGGTTCCAGGACTGCGGGTCATCGGCCGCACCTCTTCCTTTCAGTTCAAGGGAAAAGGCGAGGATTTGCGGACCATCGGCCGCACTCTCGGGGCCACTTATATCGTCGAGGGAAGCCTGCGCAAGATGGGTGAGCGGTTACGCGTGACGGCGCAGTTGATTGGTTCCAGAGACGGATCGCACTTGTGGTCCGAGACCTACGATGAGGGATCCGGCGATGCCTTCCAGATGCAGGATCAAATTGCGTCTGGAATCGTGCGGGCGCTTCAAGTGACCTTGGGCGCCGATGACCTGCAACCGCGCCCGGCGCTGAATAACACAGAAGCCTACGACATCTACCTTCGCGGACGGTACGCTTCGGACCGTTTCGATAAGGCCGGACTCGAGAGTGCCATCAGCTATTTTCAGCAGGCGCTCGAGCTTGAGCCTTCGTTTTTCAGGGCAGCGGAATGGCTCGCTATGTCGCAGGAGACGGCCTGCGAAAAGGGCTTCGTGCCGGTCCGAGAATGCTACAAAGTGGCACGGGAGTCCACGGAGCGGGTGCTCAATCTAAATCCGCGGTCTGGACTGATGCTGTCGCTGCGCGCGATCATTCATGCGATCTACGATTGGGATTGGGCTGCAGCTACCGAGGACGCCAAACGCGCACGCACACTCGAGCCGCGCAATTCGCTGGTGCTTGTCAACGTTGCCCAGGTTTACGCGAGTCTCGGACGATGGGATGAAGCCGCGCGTTTCCTTACGGCGTCTGTGGCGCTCGATCCGCTGTTCCCCGCCGCACATCAATGGCTCGGCTACATGCGGGAGCGCACCGGCCGGCTCGCAGAAGCGGAAGCAGAACATCGTAAGGTGCTAGATGTAAGCCCAACCTACCCATATGCCCACTTTAGCCTCGGATGGACGCTCCTGGCACAGGGCAAGGCCGATGCGGCGCTTGCGCAAATGCTGCAGGAAACCCCGGACGGAAATCGCGACGAAGGACTCGCCATCGTGTATTACGCGATGAGGAGAAAGGCTGCGTCGGACGCCGCGCTCGCGAGATTCACAAAGAACTATCCTAACGACTCGGTTGGAATTGCTGAAGCTCACGCCTATCGTGGCGAAGCGGACCAGGCGTTCGAGTGGCTCGATCGTGCGTACGAACAGAAGCATAGCTGGCTCTATATGATCAAGGGCAATCCGTTTCTAAAAAGTATTGAGCCCGACCGTCGCTACAAGAGGTTCTTGCAGAAGATGAACATGACAGAGTAACCAAGACACTTGCGACCGAACCCACAGGGGCGGCGCTTCCGGGGCTCGCGGAACTGCTCGACTGGGCAGCTTTTCGCGGCTCTAACAGGTTCATTTCTGTACTGCGCGGAGTCCGGATTTGCCGGGACGCTCGTGCAGCGTCTCGCCTGCTTTGAGCATTTGAACGAACTTCAACAATCGCCTCTCGCGAGTCTCAGGTTTTTTTGCGTTGTGCAGTCGATAGAGAATGGAATAGCGGTTCTTGCTGTCGAGCGATTCGAAAAACTTTCTTGCAATCGGAGAAGCCGCCAATGCCGCCTTTAGATCATCGGGTACGATGATGGTACTCTGGGGTGCATACGCGGCAGCCCAGCGTCCGTCGGTCCTTGCGGCTTCCATTTGCTCAAATCCTGCCGCCGTGAGCTTACCTTGGGCTCGCAGGCGCTCGACCGCAGCGCAGTTGACCTGAGACCACTTGCTTCGGGGACCCCGGGGAGTGAAACGCTGGCACCACCATCCATCTGCGCTGGACTTGGTTTGGCCGTCGATCCAGCCAAAACAAAGAGCGGTCTCGAGTGCTTGTGCGTGGGTAATCGAGGGCCGTTCGTTCTCCTTCTTGGCAAACTCCAACCACAGGCCTCGTGACCCCGCATGGTGCTTTTCGAGCCAACTGTGCCAGGCTGCCGTAGTCGCGAACCGCTTCTTCACAAGCACCTTAGTATCGGTCATGGGTTGCGAATTGGCCTCAGTGTTTCCCGGCACTCATATGATCTTGAGTATACCAAGTGAGGCATCGTGATCTAGGTATTGGGCTGCTCCCCGAATCCTGCCAAGATCGTGAACTGCGCTCGAAA
>DATLVQ010000578.1:0-16815 GCA_035577325.1 Bryobacteraceae bacterium
GAACGCCGGCGAAGTCAGCCGTCGTATAGTCGAGTTCTACCTGATCCCAACCGAATAGATCGACGCGCCACACACACACCGATCAGCGCCCACCCGAAGACCTGCCTTCAAAATTTCAGTTCTTGATCCGCGTTTGTCAGCGTGAACCCGCGGTCCTCATCCGTGAGGCGTCTTTCCGCAGGCTGCTAAGAGGCATTAGATGGTGGAAAATTGCGTGATAGTTAAGAAGTACGTCGCGGGCAGCGGCTCTGTCTCTCGGCTACCCGGCCTGCTGCATCAACGCGGTATCCGCCGCCGGCGGCACTTCCACGCGATCCCAGGCTTCCGCCAGCGTGCCCAGTAGGCCCGCGACTTCAACCAGAGGCGCTTCCGACCGTTCCAGATGCGCGGCCAGCAGGCGCCGCTGCATGTAGTCGTACAGCTCGAGAAGATTGCGCGCCATCCCGGGCTCGCTTTCCGGGTTGAGCGAAAAGGCCAGCTCCCGCAGAATGTTTACCGCCTTGGAAACTGCCGCGGATCGCCCCGCCACATCTCCAGCAACCACGCACGCCCGCGCGTCGCCCACCGCTGCAAGGGCTCCACGATAAAGCGTTCGTACCAGCTCCACAGGCTCAGCCGTCAGAACACTGGCCTCGATATGGGCGGCATAGGGGTTGTTTAGCATCCGTCGGCTCCTACATTACTTATCGGCCCGAGCTAAGGTTTTTGTCGTGGCGCCGTCAGAAGATCGGCGGAGCAAGATCGGCGCAGCCCAATCGGTCAACCGAAGGCGCTACTTCTCGCTTTCGCGCAGCTCTTCGGCCAGACGCAACACGTACTCCGCCGGAATCTGATCCACCAGCTCATTGGTTTTCCGGTTGACCACGCGGATCACCGGCAGCCTTGTGTTGCGGTCCAGCAAGAAGGTCAGTTCGTTGTTATCGCCAAAGCTCGCCGCAGCGTTCAGCGCCTTTACGGCCTGCACCAGATCGCGGTTTTCCGCAAGCTGCTCCGGCGTGAGTGGCACAGGAGCGCTTACGGGAGCTTGCCCTAGTCCATTGACTCCCGTGATATCCATAACGGTCCTTTGGGGCGTCCTGCCCCACTTCCTCAGAAGGCTCTTCGGACAGATTGGCTGAATTTCTACGATTCCACCCATAGTTTTCTGAATTTAAGCCGATTCCCAAGATAGAACATGGTATATTCCGTCACCGCATGGCTGATGGTTAGCACTCTGGCCGGCCCATTGGTTAACATGGCTGCGGCTCAACCGGCGTCGCCAGGCGCCGTCAAGACCGTCCCGTCGTCGACCGGGAGTCCCGCTGAATCCCTGGCTCAAAGCAGCGGAGAGCCGCTCTCACCGCCATGCAGGCCTCTATCGAAAAGCAGCGCGCCGCGGTGGCGGACGCCTGGCCGCGTCTACCGGCAAATCGCCAGCCAATGCTCTCGCCGCCTCTCCGGGGGCATTCTTCACGCTTCCTCCCATGCCCCCGTCCGAGAGCCTTCCGGCTCCGGATGATATATTGACCGCCGCCCGGCCCGGTCTCTACTGCGATCCAGTTTCTGAAACCGATCTCACGCCCGTCGTCCTCGACGCCGCCCAGCGCGAAGGACTCGAGCCCCGTCTGCTCACCGCGGTCATCGAGCAGGAGTCCGCATTTCGGCCCTGCGCCGTCTCCGAAAAGGGCGCGCAAGGATTGATGCAGCTCATGCCCGCCACCGCCGGACAGTTCGGCGTGCGCGACCCGTTCGATATCCAGCAGAACATCGGCGGCGGCGCCAGGTTCCTCAAAGAGCTGCTGACCCGCTAGTCCCGCCAAAGTGGATCAGGCCGGAGCCGTGCCCGCCATCCCCGAAACCACGAATTATGTTCGTGAAATTCTGCGCCGACTGGCCCTTCCGCCTGCCGATCCGAAACCGCCGGTCGAGTGACTTCGTGACAAACCGCGCGGAAATCCTCGCTTCACGCCCACGCATTGAACATTACATGAGAGTGCAACGTATAGATGGCTGGAGGCCTCCGGTGAGCATCGAACATTTTGTGGAAGAGGTCCAGGTATTAGGAAAAGACCTGGTGGATCGTGTTAAGGCGCTGATTCACGAGGGCAACGTGAACCGCATCATCATCAAGGACGACAAGGGCCAAACCTTCGTCGAGATCCCGGTCACAGTAGCCGCCGTCGGCGCCGTGGCCGCCCCGGTCCTGGCCGCCATCGGAGCCCTCTCCGCCCTGGTTGCCAAATTCAAGATTGTGGTAGAGCGCGCCCAACCCAAACCCGCCGAGCCGCCGCCAACTTCCCAAGCCCAGAGCAAGGCTCCATAAAATCAGGTGTTAGGCATCAGGTATTAGCAAACAAGGCCGCTTTCAGGTGTTAAGTGCATGAGATTGCTGTACGGGACTCATTCCGCCTTCATATTTTCGCCGCTTGCGCATGCTGGCACCTGGCACGTTGTGCTGTTTGCTGGTGTTGTTTGCTGGAACCTGACACCTCACACCTGGCACCTGCTTCTACATCCCGTACCGCACCCCAACCGCCAGCAAGTGCGTTCTGAATGCCTCGTACGTATAGAACGGTTCGGCGAATCCGTAATAGCGCCATTCGCCGTACCAGGACATGCGGTGATACGCGGGTGCGGTGAAGCGGATGAGCGGTTGATAATACTGCGTCGGACGGCTTCCGGAAGAGCGAAACAGCGATCCGCCCACGCCCAGGCGCGGCCCGTGCCCGCCAAATCCAGGCACCAGCAAATCCATCAGCACGTTGGCTTCGTGCGCGTTGTCGCGGTAAAGCGACCGGTCCCGCTCGAACGTTTGCGGAATGAAATAGTTGATGTCGGAGCGCAGCGTCGATCGCGTGTAATCCGCCGCCAGGCTGATCCGCCTTCCGCCGTTCGGGTTCCACTGCACCGATAGCGAGCCGTCCCGGCTCAGGAAATCGTACCTCACGGTGGGCGCCGGATTCTGGTTGCTCAGAACGCCGAACCCCGCCGCAATCGTCAGCGACTGCACCGGCTGATAGCGCACGCGCACGCGCGCTTTCTGGTAGTCCTGGAGGCTGGTGCGAAAGTACGCGCGGTCTCCCGACGCGCCTTCATAATCGAGATTCAGCGAAATCCCCCGCCCCATCCGGTAGTTCAATCCCGCGAGCCCCACCTGCCGCCGTACCGTGCCCGATTCCGTGTCCAATCCCGAAATGAACGAGCCTCGCGTCAGCCCGTCGCCCCACACATATCGGTATCCACCGCGCGCCGTGATCTTAGCCGTGACATCGCACAGCACGTCGACCTGCTGCTGGTTGTAGTTCGTCACTAACCGGTCGGTGAAGTCCGCAATCACCGGAGCCAGGGGCGGCGTAATCACATTCTGCGCCAGGCTGGCAAACGACGCGTTATGGAGCCGGTCGGTCGAAAACGATTCGATCACCCGCACTCTCCGCGTCGGCCGCAGCTCGAACCCGAATGTTCCCGAAGTATGCGGCAGCTTCGCCGTGGCGTTCAGCAGATCGAGTTCACTCGTAAAGAACAGCAGCGCGTCGAGGCTGAAGAACTGGCCCACATTGTACTGCGCGAAGTTCACGCTGGCGGCCGGCCGGCTGTAGAGAAACTGGCCGAACAGGTCGATCCACGGTGCCGGATTGGCCGTGACCAGCGCTTTGCTGTAGATACTGGTGCCGCGCACCCCATACGCCTGCGTCAGATTCGTGAGAAATAACGGCTCGCCCAGGAAAGGCGTAGTCCGGTTCCCGGGATTCTCCTCGCTCGTGAAAACCTGCTGGTCGTCCTTGAACGTGCTGCCGCCCTGCTCGAGCGTGACGTGAAACTTGGACATCTCGATGCGCACGCCGCCGCGGAAGTTGTCGGTCTTGTCGCGCAGGCGGTCGGCTACCGGATATTCGTTGACGTCGCTGTAGAAATCGGTGATGCCTCTTCCTGAACCCGCATCGTGCGAGTACGCCAGGTACGGCACGATGCGCCGCCCCGGCATCAGTTCCAGTTCGAAATCGCTCATCCGACGGCGCGAGTCATACGAGCGCTGGTCCAAGAAGAAGCCCTGGCCGATGGTCGGATCCGCAAACGACGGCAGGAAATTGTAGTACGCGATGTTCCGGTAATCGAAGTTGAAGTTGTACCAGTCATGGCGCGAGGCGTCCACGTGCGCCGTATTATAAGGATCACCACCCCAGTTATTGGCGCGCACGTCGATGCGATCGAACCAACGGCGCGTGGCGCTCTGAAAACTCAGGTCCAGGCCAAACAGCTTGGGACCTTGACCCAGATTGACCACGCTGCGGTAGGTGTCCATGCTGCCGCCGACGCCCGAGCGCCAGCGATAGCCCACATCGATGCTGCCGGTCAGGCTTTGCTCGGGGTTGGCCGCCGCTACAGAAACGTCCGCAGCCACGGGCGCGGCGTCCTGCGCTGCCGGCTTTGCTTCTTGAGCCGCAGCCTTTGTTTCTTGCGCTGCGGGTGCCGCCTCCTGAGCCGCCGGCTTTGCTTCTTTAGCCGCGGGCGCCAATTCCGCCGGCATCGCCTTGGCGACTGTCGCCCTTTCCTGCGCCGCCAGCGGTAGAAGAATGAGAAGTGCAGTCCAGGCTTTCATCGCAGCAGCTCCGGGCTGGCATTCGATCCATGAACCTTCACGTGGCACACCACGCAGTTCTGGAATCGAGGGTTGCGCAAATCGTGAAACGCCGGCGGCACTCCGCCCAGCGTTTTCGAAGCCGACGCCGTGGCCCGTGTGTTGGCATGGCATTCCAGGCAGGTGAATCGTACTTCATGGCGCGCCAGCATGCGCGGGTTCGCCGAACCATGCGGTTCGTGGCAGGTCGCGCAGCCCTGGAAGCGCGCCGGCGCGTGCTCGAAAATAAAGGGCCCGCGCTTATCGCCGTGGCATCGGAAGCAGCCCGGTTCGTTGGCGGATACCGTCCGGATCGACTTCGGCAGCTGCGTGCCGTGCGGGTTATGGCAGTCTACGCACGACATCGCGCCTTCGGGCAGCTTGTGCTTGTAAGGCCGCTGGAAGCTCGCCCACACCGCCGTATGGCATTGCGCGCACTCGGCGTTGATGGCCGTCATCTTCCGCGGCCGTAGCTCTTCGGGCGTTTTATGCACCGCATGGCACGCCACGCAGCTCACCTGATTGCGCGCGTGCGCGCCCTGAATGCGCCCAATGTGCGTCGGCTGATTGAGGTGGCACGCGAGACAAGTGCGGTCGGTTTCTGCGGGCGCGAGCTTCGCCGGATTCCGGATGTCGGCCGCCGAAGTGCTCTCCGCGTGCTTGCCGCCCGGACCGTGGCATGTTTCGCAGGCTCGCGTCTCCCAACCGCGCTTCTTGTCCGTCTCGACCGCGAAATGCGGGTTCTTGCGAAAGGCTTTGTAAATGTCCTCGTGGCACATCTGGCAGGCTTCGGAACCCACATAAGTTCCGGCCGTCGCCGCTGGTGGCTTGGCTTCCGGAGCCGGCGTTTGGGCCGGCAGGCCTGTAAGAAAAAAGAAAGGGATGACCGCCGCGATTCCCAGCGCTCGAGGGCAACCCGCCCAGGGAGGGCGGGCTCCAAGACGAGGTGGGGGTGCGCTGGCAAATCGCGGCGGCCAAGCTCGCGAAGCTAAACTCCTAACCCGCATGGCTCCTCCAGCCTAGCGAGCATGTACCTTGTCGATCGAGAAGTCCGCGCTCGGCGAATGGCATACAGCGCAGGCTTCGCCCAGCGAGTTCATATTTCCCAGCGCGTGCGCGGCGGCCGGCTTGCCGTCGTGGCATGCCAGGCACGCTGCGGCCGTCGGCGGCGTCGGATTCATATAGCCGCGCGGTGTCACCACGCTCAGCAGGTTATCGTTCAGCGGCAACTGCTCGGATGCGTTCACATGGCACTTCTCGCAGTTCCGCAGGTCGCCCGGGAACCGGACGTCGTTAAAATTGTGGACTGACTTGGCGAACCCGATGACGGTAAATTGATCGGCCGGATCCAGGTTCTCCCCACGATGAATCTTGTGGATCATGGTGCGGAAGTCCACCGCCTGCGGCGGTTGATTCGCCGCTGTCCGTTGGTCCGCGTCGGTCGCGGTGGGATTGTGGCACAGCACGCACATCTCAATCTGATTGCGGTTGTCGCCATGCACGCTCAGGCTTGAGTGGCACTGGTTGCAGTTCTCGATGGCCACAACCTTGCGCCGCGGAACTAGCGTAGATCCGTCCACGCTGAAGCTGATGACTTTGTTGGCGCCCGCGTCCCTAACTACCACTGCCTTTTTTGTGCCGGGCAGCAGCGTCTGGTTGCTGTAACCTTCGATGCCGATCGAGAATGTCCCGGTGGCATTGGCGGGAATCGCCGCCTTAAACGTGTACTTATACGTGCCGTCGCCGTTCGCAACGGCCGTCTTACGCGGATCCTCACTCACCACGTTTGCATAGTCCACCGTCGATCCAACCAGCGCCAGTGACAGCCGGTCCATCTTGGGAACCGCTACTGTCTTCCCAGTCTTGTCCTGCACGCCGAAAGTCACCGTGGGAGATTTGCCAGGCGCGGCATTCTCCACTTTGACCAAATTGAACAGTGTGTTAGGCAACGAGGCCGAAAGGCGCGGAATCGTGTGAGCGCCCAGAATGGATGCGTCGAACTCCAGCTCGCCCTGCGGTGTATGGCAGTTAGCGCATTGGTTGTCGCTCACCTCCGGCAAATTATCGGAGGTATGATTTTCGCCGGTTGCGAAGTTCACATTGTCATGGCAGGAGCCGCAGGCCGCGCGCGATGGATTCAGAAAAGCCGCGGTCTGGGCAGCGCCGTTTTTCTGGTCGTGGCAGAACGTGCAGTTGCGCGTGTCGGCCGGAAATACCACGGTGGAATAATCATTCACCGACTGCCGGAACCCGATGATCTGGTATGTGCCCCCGGCCTTGACGCTTGGCAGGCTCGATCCATCGTGGATCTTGTGCACCATCACCTTGAAATCGACAGTGTTGCCCGTATCCGGATCGGTCGTCTGCGGCGTGTGGCACAGGACGCATAACTCCACGCTGCGGCGTGCCCCGCCATGGGCCGATAGCGGGTCGTGGCACTTGTTGCAGGTCTCCGTCTTCACCACGTCACGAGTCGCACCCACCTTCGAACCGTCTGGCACAAAGGTGTACACGTTGTCGTCGAACGAAGTGCCCAGACCGAATTCGGACAGATCACGCGAGGAATAGACGCCGATGCTGTGCGTCGCGTGACGGTCGACCGTGGCCGGGGCCTTGGTGTGGAAGGTGTATGAGTAAACGCCGTTGCCCGTCTGCTGGTACACGCCGCCGGAATCGGTGCCCGCCTGGATGGCCGAAACATTCGTAATCGGGCTGGTCTGGGTGCGGGTGGTATAGGCGGTGTACTGCTCATCGCCCTTGTTGATAGTCGCGGCAATGAAGCTAGTGCTCACCGGACCTGGCGTGTTCACGCCTAGGCGGTCCAGCGGCAGTCCTTTCGGATCGCTGAGCGAAAACGTGACGGTGATCGTTCCGTCGGCGCCAATCAGCGCCGACTGGATCGCGGTCGTCAGACCGGGCCGAACGAACGCCAGAACACTCGGGTCGGCATAAAATGCCTTCTGATGTTTATTAAATGCAGGTTTGGGCGCGCTGACCAGCGCCACCGAGGTGGCCAGAAGAGCCACCACGGCCCCGGCTTGAACCACGCGACCGATTTTCATAGGCCTCCACATATCCACCCCTTAGCGATAAACACCTAGAAACAGTGCAGGCAATAGCCCAAACTCTCTCTCATCATCAAACGATGAGTTTCTAGAGGGAATCTGGACTCTTCAGGGATTAGGTTGGGGGATGGAAGGAAGGGCCCATGCCGGGGCATTTGCCCCAATTGGGTGAAAAACCGCTATTTCAGCTGGGAAGCCGGTGTTCTCTGCGTGGTCCTCGACAGCGGCCCGCGCTGAACCATGGCTTTGCCCATTATGGGCGCCGCATTAAGGGTGAGAGTACCCAATGCGCGGGAAAACCCGTGTGAATATCCGCCACTCCCTCAGTGAACGGCCACCGTAATCAGCGCCAAAAGCTGCTGATCCAAGCCTCGCCGCTGTGGATGTCAGCGTGCTTGCGCCATTGAGGGGAAAGGAGCCTGCGATGGAACGCTCTTTAGAGAAGCTCGAACGGATCGTGCGCGACACAGTGTGCCGCGTCTGTTCGGACCGCAACATAGATGGCTCCTGCGGTCTGGAAGATCCTGGGCAGTGTGCCCTTTTCGCCTTGTTCCCGCAGGTCGCGCGGGCGATTCAAACCACGCACAGCGATGACATTCGCGATTATGTCAAAGCGATCCGGGACCAGGTGTGTTCGATCTGCGAGAAGCAAGCAGCCGATGGCGCCTGCGAGACCCGCGCAAAAGTGGCGTGCTCGCTCGACGCTTACTTGCTGCTGATTGTCGATGCCATTGAAGAAGCAACCGGGAGAAAATTCGACCGGCCGACCGACTTTGTTACGGCGCGGGCGGGGTTCCCGTTCACGATTAATTAAGAGGAGAACTACCATGAACGTCAGTTTGGTTCCATTTGTGGCGGGGTGGATCGCGCTGGCTTGCGGCGTAGCAGGCCTGGCGATTTATCGCAGACTGGTGGCGGCCGGGGAAGACGACATGCTGCATGTCATGGATAACGAGTCGCACGTGCAGAAGCAGGTGGCGATGGCGCGGCGGCTGGATACGCTCGACCGCTGGGGCAAGATCCTGACCATCGCCGTGACGATCTATGGGGTGTTGCTGGCGGCGGCTTACGCCTGGCAGATCTGGATTGAGGGCACTCGCACGATGTGGAGCTGATCGCATGACCGGGCGCGATCGAGCGCGGCGCGTGGCCCCGCTCGCCGCCTGCATTGCGATCGCACTTTGGGCCGCGGGATTCTCCTGCATGGCGCAGGAGTCCCGTGACGCCGCCTGCTCCTCCTGCCACGATGTGGCGAAAAAAATGGAGAAGGGGGCGCACGCGGCGCTCGCCTGCACCAACTGCCACGAAAAGCACGAAGAGTATCCCCATCTCGAGGGCATCGCGAAACCGGTGTGCGCGACCTGTCATCAGCAGGTCGCGGCCGAGCATGCGCGCAGCATCCATGGAGAAGAGATCCGCAAAGGCAACGCCGCTGCCCCCGAATGCGGCACCTGTCACGGCGCGGCGCACGAAATACAGGGCACCAAGTCGGCCACGTTCCGGGCGACTGTGCCCGGCACCTGTGGCATGTGCCACACCGATATTGCCGGCGAATATCAAGCCAGCGTTCACGGCAAAGCCGTCGCCAACGGAGTGATGCAAGCCCCGGTCTGCACCGATTGCCACGGCGAGCACTCCATTCTGCGGCCCAGTAACGCGGCTTCTCCGGTCAACAGCCGCAACATTCGCAACACCTGCGGGAGCTGTCATGGCGACGTGCGGCTGGCGCGCAAATTCGGCTTCCCGCCCGACCGCCTGGTGAGCTTCGACGCGTCCTTCCACGGCCTGGCCGCGCAGGCGGGCTCGCAGACCGTGGCCAACTGCGCCAGCTGCCACGGCGTGCACAACATTCTGCCGTCGGCGGATCCGAAATCGACCGTCTATGTGAAGAACCTCGCCGCCACGTGCGGCCGCTGCCATCCCGGCGCCGGCCAGCGCTTCGCCATCGGACCGGTCCATTTCACCAAGGCGCGCACGGAGCCGGTAGCGGTCGGCTGGGTGCGCCGGTTCTACCTGTGGACCATTCCCATCACCATCGGGCTGATGCTGCTGCACAACGCGGGCGACTGGGCGCGCAAGCTCTACCAGCTGCGCTTCCGGCGCGCGGAGAACGCCGCATCGCGCGCGGCGGGCGTGCCGCAATTCCGCATGTTCGCGTTCGAGCGGCTGCAGCACG
This sequence comes from Bryobacteraceae bacterium, assembly GCA_035577325.1. Classification (GTDB taxonomy): domain Bacteria; phylum Acidobacteriota; class Terriglobia; order Bryobacterales; family Bryobacteraceae; genus QHXW01. The sequence goes on from DATLVQ010000578.1 coordinate 9,839, forward strand.
CGCTGCTGGCGGGCTCATTCCTGATCCTGGTGTGGTCCGGGTTCGCGCTGAAGTATCCGACGCAGTGGTGGGCGCAGCCCCTGCTGTTCTGGGAGGGCTCGTCGCCGGTGCGCAGCCTGGTGCACCGCGCGGCGGCGGTCGTATTTATCGCGGTGACCGTCATGCACGCGGTTTCGCTCGCCGCCAGCCGCAAACTCCGCCACCACTGGCGCGAGCTCGTGCCGGCGAAGCGCGATATCTCGGAAGCGGTCGACACATTCGGCTACAATCTGGGTGTTCTAAACAAGCGTCCCGCGGTGTCGGAGCACTCCTACGTCGAAAAAGCCGAATACTGGGCGGTGGTGTGGGGCGCGGTGGTGATGATCCTCACGGGCGTGATGCTGTGGGCCAACGGTTTCGCTCTCGCCTGGCTGCCCAAGAGCCTGCTCGACGTGGCTACCGCGGTTCATTTTTACGAGGCCGTGCTGGCCACGCTTGCTATTCTGGTCTGGCACTTCTATTCTGTGATTTTCGACGCTGATGTGTATCCGTTGGACGCCGCCGCCATCACCGGTTTCAGCACGCGGCCCCGGCACGCGGCGCCGGAAGCTGCCGAGGCTCCCGAAGAATCCATCCGCCAACTATGAGACAACCTCCCGGATCGTCCGTGCGCGGGTGGCTATCGCCCGTGGTGCATCTATCGAACAACTGGGTCAGCCTGCTCGGCGTCGTCATCGTCACCACAGCCACGGTGTTCTGGATTTTCATGCTGCCCAGTACTATCCGCGGCGACGCCGCGAATCCATACTTCGGCATTCTGGTATATCTGGCGCTGCCTTCGGCGTTCATCGGCGGCCTAGTGCTGATTCCGATCGGCATTATGTGGCGCCGGCGCGGCGAGATCGCCTCCGGTAAACTGCCCACAAGCTTCCCGCCACTGACTTTTCGCAATCTCGAACTGCGGCGCCTCGTGACATTCGTCGGCGTCACTACTTTCGCCAACGTCGTTATCGCCGGCCAGCTCACCTACAGCGCCGTGAATTATATGGAGAGCGTCACTTTTTGCGGGCAGACCTGCCACACGGTGATGCAGCCGGAGTTCACGGCCTACCAGCGGTCGCCGCACTCGCGCGTGGAATGCGTGAGGTGCCACATCGGGCCGGGCGCGGGGTGGTTCGTGCGCAGCAAACTTTCGGGCGTGCGCCAGGTGTTCGCGGTAGCCTTCGACACCTATCCACGGCCCATTCCGACGCCGGTGCACAACCTGCGGCCCGCGCGTGAAACCTGCGAGGCGTGCCACTGGCCGCAGGTCTATGGCGGCGACCGGCTGCGGGTCATCGCGAAGTACGCCGACGACGAAACCAACACGGCCACCAAGACGGTGCTGTTCATGCATGTCGGGGGCGGCAACGGCACGCAGGGGATCCACGGCGCGCACATGGGCCCGGGCATTCGCGTCCGCTACGCGCCGGCCGACGAAAGGCGGCAGACCATTCCGTGGGTCGAGCACACGGACGCGGCTGGCAAGGTGACGACGTACGTGGCGCCCGACGCCAAGGGCGCCATGCCCGGCAATTTGCCCGTGCGCGAGATGGACTGCATGGATTGCCACAACCGCCCCAGCCATGCGTACGAGATGCCGGAGCCGGCGGTCGATCGCACCATAGCGGCCGGCGGCATTTCGGCGGCGCTGCCATTTGCCAAAAAGACCAGCGTGGCCATCCTGCGGGCCGCGTATGGCACGCGCGCCGACGCCGCATCACGGATTCCGGCGGCGTTCACCACTTTCTACCGCGAGAAATATCCCGCTATATGGAGCGAAAAGCAGGTGGAAGTCGAACACTCCGCACACGCCCTGCTGGCCATTTTCCAGCGCAACATTTTTCCGGAGATGAAGGTAACTTGGGGTGCATACCCCAACAACCTCGGCCATACCGATTTCCCTGGCTGTTTCCGCTGCCACGATGATAATCACGCTGCTGCTACGGGCGCCAAGATCACACAGGATTGCAGCGCGTGCCACAACATGCTGGCCATAGAAGAAGCGGCGCCCAAGATTTTGACCGACCTGGGAATCCCTAAATAGGCACGGCCTCTCTCACCGGCTTGGTATCCCGGAGACGTCCTCCACCAGCGCCCGCAAAATCTCGGCAACGCTCCACGCCTGTGCGATACAGCCGAGCGGGCGGTGCGGCGGATCGCCATCGAAGATCTCGGAAATCTGGCCGAGGCCGGCGGTCTGGAGATGCTCGGGGAACGCGGCCAGGAACTGGGTGGCCTTGGCCAGCGTCTGCGGCGCGCGGCCATGCACTTTGAGGTACGCGGTGATGAAAGGGCCGAGCAGCCACGGCCACACTGTGCCCTGATGATAAGCCCCGTCGCGGTTGCGCGGATCGCCTTCGTAGCGCGGGTGATAATTTGGATCGCCGGGCGCGAGCGTGCGCAGACCATAGGGCGTCAGCAATTCGCGCTCGACCACTTCCACCAGTGAGCGCGCCTGATCGCCGGGCAATAGGGTGTGGGCGAGGCTGACGGTGAAGATCTGGTTGGGACGAATGGCGGCATCGCGGCGCTCGCCGTCGATCACGTCGTAGAGGCAATTGGTTGCGGCATTCCAGAACAGACGCGGGAAAGTGGCGCGCAACTGCTCTGCTAACTCTGAGCAGCGTGAACGCGTTGCGTCGTCGGCGAATTCACCGGCCAGCGTTTCCATTACACGCAGCGCGTTGTACCAGAGCGCCTGTATTTCAACCGGCCTGCCGCGCCGGGGCGTGACGACCCAATCGCCGACCTTGGCGTCCATCCAGGTAAGCTGCTCGCCGCGAGTGGCGAGGCAGCCGTCGGCATCCACATGAATGCCGTAGCGCGTGCCCCGCACGTGCCAGTCAATAATGCCCCGCAAGGTTTCGTAAAGCTGCGCTTTCACGAAGCGCAGGTCGGAGGTGTATCGCACGAGCGCCTCGACGGCCGCGAACATCCAGAGGGTGGCATCGATGGTGTTGTATTCCGGGGCTTCACCGGAGTCGGGAAAGCGGTTCGGCAGCATACCCTGATCCACGGTGCGGGCAAACGCCTGCAGAATGGATTTCGCGATTTCCGGGTGGCCGGTGACCAGGGTCAAGCCGGGCAGCGTGATCATGGCATCGCGGCCCCAGTCGGCGAACCAGGGATAACCGGCGATCACGGAGCGGCCTGGGCCGCGACGAACGACAAACGCATCGGACGCGAGCATGAGAGAGCTCACCAGCGGGTCGGGGCGCGGGGCGCGCTGGAGCAGCGTTGCGCGTCGCTCGATCTCAGCCACGCGGAGCGCGGGCGCGGCGGCGGCTTCACGCGCAATGGTCGACGCAATCACAGTGGGGCTCTTGCGCTGCGTCAGATCAAATTTCAAGACAAATGGATTGAACAGGTCTTCGCGGAAATCGAGACCGCGCTCGCGCTCCCGGTCATATTCCAGGTTGAAGTACCAGTGCGCCGTTGTTTCGATCGACGCGGCGTCGTGCGCGAAGTGCAGCGTGGGAAGGCCGTAGTACGGCGAGACCGAAGCGCGTCCCGGTTCGGTCCGGACTTCCGGATTCAGCCCGTCATTGGCGTGGGTGGTGGCGTGATAATCGCGAAACGCAATCAGCGGGTACAATTCGAGCCAGCAATCGGCGCAAGCGCCGCGCACGGCGTATTCAATGACGGTCGTATTTTCGCCGTACACCATAAACACGCGCTTTTCGATCTCAAGAGCTTCTACCTGATAAACGAAAACCGGAAAAGGATCGAGCCGGTATTCCTTCAGATACACGTAGCCCTGCGGCTGGACGACGCCTGGATAGCGATTGGCCGAGAGGTCGAAGCGGCGGCCGCGCAAAACCAGGGTTTCTTCGAGCTTGGCGAGGAGGAGCATCCGCCCGACCGGCGGCTGGGTGGCGGCAATCAGCAAGCCGTGATAGCGCCGCGTGTTGAGGCCGATGATTGTGGAGGAGGCGAATCCGCCGATGCCGTTGGTCTCGAGCCACTCGCGTGCGAGCGCGGCGTCGAGATCGGCGCAAGTGGAACGATCGAACCGGATGGGCGCGTGGATAGATGCCTCCGCTCCGGACCCGCTTGCCGGCGCGCGATCCGCTAGTGCCGGCTGGCGGGCGGAATGATGCCGTTCATGCGCGCGTAAACCACCATCTGTCCGTAATGGTCGAAGGTGTGCCACACCGCGACCGTCGCCATGGACACGCGCGGGACCTGCTCGTTGCCGAACGCCGACTTCACCATGCCGGTGAGGTTCTGGCTGGTCAAGCTCTGCATGGCTTTGTGGCTGTATGCGACGGCCGCCTTGAGATAGTTGACGTAGTCGTCTTTGGTTTTCAGATTGGCGGGGCCATTTTCACCCTCACCATTTTCACTTGGATTCTTTTCGCCAAGCGCGGCCGAGGACACCGCATACATGACCGCGGCGATGTGGCCGACCTGCTGGCCAAATGTGCGCACGCCTTTGAACTCGCCGTGTGTGGGTGCGAAGCTGTATTTATCGGCAGGCATAGCTTCGGCGAGAGGCACCACCTCGTGCTCAATCATCGACAGCTGGCCGTCGAAGATTTTGCTTACCGAAGCAGTGGAGGGATCGGCGCCGAATGCGGTGACGGCGCAGGCAGCGCAAAACAGGGCAACAGGAAGTCGAGTCATGGCGCTATTATACGTTTTCAGCATTGACGATTGACACCATGGTTCAGCCTTTGATATATCTCTCGCGACCCGAGTATGGAGACGCCGTGAACAAGCGCGACTTGATCCGTAAAATCGCCAGTGATGCGCGCCTGACTAATCTGGAGGCGGGGCGGGCGTTGAACGCCTTTCTGGACGGCGTGCAATCCAGCCTCGTGCGCGGCGACCGGGTGACGCTGGTGGGCTTCGGCACGTTTGCGACGTCCCAGCACAAGGCGCGGCTGGTGCGCGACCCGCGGCGCGGTGGAACCATGGAAATCGCGGCGCGTCGCGTGGCACGCTTCGCTCCAGGGCTCGATCTCAAAGCCGCGGTACAGAATTCCTCCAAGGCCAACCGACAGACCTCGTGAAAACAAATATCCTGGCTATCCATGCGCATCCCGATGACGTCGAGATCCTCGCCGGAGGCACGCTCGCGCAGCTTGCCGCCGGGGGACACCAGATCACGATCATCACCATGACGCCGGGCGATTGCGGCTCGGCCGATCATTCGCCAGACGAAATCGCGGCCATCCGGCGGGCCGAGGCGGAACGGTCAGCCGCGCGCATCGGGGCGGATTATCGCTGCGCCGAATTTCGGGACCTGGCCATCTTCAGCGACGACGCATCACGCCGGCGCGTGGTGGAACTGCTACGCCAGATTGCGCCAGCACTGGTGCTGACGGCGTCGCCGGTGGATTATCTGGCGGATCACGAAGCCACCAGCCAGCTGGTGCGCGATGCGTGTTTCGGCGCGCCCACACCTAACTACGCGACCGGGGCGCACAACCCGGCGCCGCCGTTGCGCGCAATCCCGCACCTGTATTTCATCGACCCGATCGGCGGTGTCGATCGCGAGGGCCGCGCCGTGCAGCCGGATTTCTTCGTGAACGTGGGCGCGCAGATGGAGACCAAGACCGGCATGCTGGCGGAGCATGCCAGCCAGCGGCAATGGCTGCTGAAGCACCACGGCATCGACGACTATCTGGAGACGATGAAGAGTTGGACGCACGAAAACGGCGCGCGGGCGGGCGTGGAATTCGCCGAGGGATTCCGGCGCTACAAGGGCCACCCGTATCCGCAATCGCCGCTGCTGGAGACGCTGCTCGGCGCGGCCGTCATCCAGCGCGTGTGATGTGCGGGACCGATAGCCGTCCGACTTATAATCACGGCGATGGACAGCACTCCTTCACCTGACGAGACGGACCGGCGCGACCTCTACCTTCGCATTCACGCGGTCAACATTTATGTGCGCGATCAGAATCGAAGCGTGCGGTTCTATCTGGATCAGCTGGGCTTCGATCTGGCGTTTGACACGCGGCTGCAAACGGGCCAGCGCTGGGTAGCGGTGGCGCCACCGGATGGCACGGCGGTGCTGGTGCTGATCGCGCCCGATCCCGACTCGTTCGAGTACAAATTGATCGGCCGGGCCACGCAGGTGGTTTTTGTAACCGAAGATGTGGTGGCCAAGTACCGCGAGTGGAGCAAGCGCGGGGTGCGCTTCCGCCATACGCCCCGGCTGAGGCGCATGAAATTCGAGCAGCCGGCAGCGGAGGGTGCCGCCGAGGCCCCAACCACGGGAGAGCCGGCGCCGGTCTGGGGCGCCGTGTTCACGCGCTTCGAGGATGCCGACCGGAATTCGTTTGCGCTGGTGAGCTTCGACGCGGTGAGCCAAGCGGTGGAAGCGCAGCGGCGCGCGGAGGCCGAGAAGCAGGAAGCGGATCGGCGCGCGGCGCAGGAACTGGAAATCGCAAAGCGGGTGCAGGCGCAGTTGTTTCCGCAGACGGCGCCGGCCATGAAGACGCTGGAGTATGCGGGCATGTGCATGCAAGCGCGCCAGGTGGGCGGCGATTACTACGATTTTCTGAATCTGGGCGAGGAACGGCTGGGCCTCGTGATCGGCGATATCGCGGGTAAAGGCATCGCGGCGGCGCTACTGATGGCCAATTTGCAGGCGAATCTGCGCAGCCAGTGCGCCATCGCGTTGGACCAGCCGCAACGCTTACTGCGATCGGTGAATCAACTGTTTTGCGAGAACACGGGCGAGAGCGCATTCGCCACTCTGTTTTTTTCAGACTACGACGACGGTACGCGGCGCTTGCGCTATGTGAATTGCGGGCATCTGCCGGCGTTGGTTTTGCGGCGCGACAGCACGGTGGAGCGGCTGCATTCCACGTGCACCGTTGTGGGAATTTTCAAGGAATGGGAATGCGCGGTGGAGGAGTGCGGCCTTCTTCCGGGCGACACACTGGTGCTCTACACCGACGGCGTGACGGAATCGTTCAGCGAGTCGGGCGAAGAATTTGGCGAGC
>DATLVQ010000579.1:0-7459 GCA_035577325.1 Bryobacteraceae bacterium
AAACAGCTTGCTCTCGAGCCTAATGGTCTGTCCCCGCCAATTGCAGATGAGCTTTTCAACCGCAGTGTGGCCGGTCTCCAGCCGCTCCGCCGTACACTCACTAAGCAATTCTGCGCCATGTTCGGTGATGGCGGGCAAGACGCAAATGCGTCCCGCATCGTTCCGGCAGTCATTCGGGCAAAGGCTGGCCTTGCAACCCATGCATCCAGGCACGTCTTCGCAGGCCACGTGAGCGGCATATGGATTCAGCCCGCGACCTTGCAGGAAATCAAAAAGCTCCTGATTGGCTTCGATCATCTTCGTTGCTGGAAGCAATGCGTCCGCGGCATCAACGGGACGCAGCGGATCGGCCGAGCCGCGCACGCGGTAGAGCCTTTCCGCCAGGGCGTACCAGGGCTTCAGATCGTCATAGGTGAGGGGCCAGCTCTCCGGCAGAGTGGAACGGCCGTCGCCGGTATGATTCGCCCTTGGCGTGAAGTCGCTTGGGAAGAACCGCTCCAGGATCATGCCGAACAGCGCCGAACTCCCGCCTACGCCGGCGCCGAGATCCGTTATGATCTTGTGATCGCGACCGGCAGTTACGTCCTGGACCACATCCGGATTGCGTCCACCGAGCATCAGGTGCGACCGGTACTCGGACTTGGACTCTGCCGCAAGATCGTACTCGTCCTCGGGTGCATGACAGAAAATGGCATCCTTATGCGACCGAAGATCCGACCGCCCCTTTTCGATGAAAAGCACGCGGCGTCCGGCGCGCGCCAGGGCATAGCCTAATGTCCCACCGCCCATGCCGGCGCCTACGATGACTGCGTCCCATCGGAGTTTTTCAGGGTCCAATGTCTCAGCCACGCTTCCCCCCCAGAATGTTACATGGCGCGAAATCGCCGCCCGCGCAACGCCGCGGGCATCGGCATGAAATCCTGACGGGGCCGGCCGGCCGTTCCCGGGTCGGGATATTGGCCCCGGCTCGTAAAATTCTCGATATTTGCACCGATTTCAGTCCTCTCAACAAATCCCGTACATCACAGCGACGCAGGCTGTGGGGAGTTTGATTTACATCCCTGCTTGGGACCGCCATTTGAAGCCGCCCAAAGCGGCTACTGCCTGCGATCCGTTTCACATCTCTTTTGCGGGAACCGGCTGGACAGTTTCCCGAGTGCTCCTGAAGAACCCCAGGAGGCGGCCCACATTTGGGCCCTCGGAGCGCTCAAGTCCGGCAAATCGCGGAAGAAGAATTCGAAGTTAACTGACTGGAAACGGCGGAGAGGAGTCCGCGGCGTAACGCACAAGCGCGGACGACGGAGTGGCACGTCCGGTCCCCGCCACTCTCCTGAGATCGATCCGGCTTGCCGGGGAGTGGACGTCCGGAACAGGGTAGAGCGACCTGCTTACTTGATAAGGAGAGAGTCGAGGGTGGTGATCGAGACGAAGTGTTCTCATCTCCTTGCGGCCGGGCCTCAACGCGGGTGGATCCGGCACCCTATCGAGAGCTGCAGACAGGATGAAGGCGCAGAGCAGCCAGATCGTGAGAACTCGCCATCTTAAGATTGCCTTCAGCATCGCGAAAACGTATCTCTCAGCAGGATTGCCAATACATTGATGCAGCCGAATTAGCGGCCAAAATGAAGATACAGGTCAGTATGGTAGCAGTCTTCGGGCGCAGCGAACAGCGGGAGTATTCCCTAATCAGCACCCTTGCCAGGTAAGGTGCGCATCGCATGCTCCGAGATATGCACGATCGAAGTTACCGATCCGGCCTGTATACAAGTGGAATCACGCCACGTGCTCTTAATGGGCCACAACCCGCGCTCAATGCGTGTCCATCACCGCTTTCATGGTGATGCCCTGTTCCCGGAGGGGGTCCTGCTTCTTCCCTAATTCCTGCAGCCGACAGGTGATCCATGCCTCGAGTTCGCTTTCCATCGAGGCCGCAATGTCCGGGCGTTCCGCCACGATGTTGCGGTTTTCTCCCGGATCGGCCGCCAGGTCATACAGTTCGCGCATGGGCGTGCCGTAGAAATCGGGCTCGCGCGCCAGGATGAACTTGAAGTCCCGGGTCCGCAGGCTCCATTTCGCCTGCAGAGTGCACTCTAGACTAATGACACTGTCGCGCCCTCCGTCCTGCTGCTCCCCGGTGAGCATTTTCCAGAGGCTCCTGCCCTCCATGGCCGGAGGTATCTCAAGTCCAGCGGCCTCGATCACGGTGGGCGCGATGTCGTGCGTTTGGAACATTTGCGGCAGCCTGACTCCCTGCGGTACTCTTCCTGGCCACCGCACAATGAAAGGCACGTGCAGCGTGCAGTCGTAAAGGCCATGGTGCTCGAAGTAGATGCCATGCTCATCCAGGCTCTCGCCGTGATCCGCCACGAACACTACCAGCGTTTCCTCCGCCAGGCCGAGGTCGTCAATCGCCGCCAGCAGCTCTCCGATACCGTCATCCATGTGACGGACTTCCTGGTCATAGAGCGCCTTCACGTATTCGCCATCGGTGACTACGCCACCGGGCAGGCGCAGCCATACGTCCCGCACCAGGGCTGAAATGGGATGAGCCCAGGCATGATCGAGCGAATGGTTTTGGGGATCGCTAGGATTACCCTGGTAGAAAAGCTTCTGATAAGCCTTCGGGGGCGTGTAGGGTGTATGCGGGTCCCAATAGTGCATGAACAGGAAGAACGGCTCAGCGGCATGCTCGCGCATCCAGGGAATGGCGCGGGCGTTCAGTTCTTCGCAGGTGACGCTCAGATTCAGATGATGCCGTATCCCCGGATCGATGTAATATTCGTAGCCCCGGCCGAACCACCCTTTTTCCCCCCAGAGACTATCGAGCGCGCAGGTGGCATATCCCGCCCGTAGAAAGACCTCCGGCATAAACGGCGCGGCAGGCGAAAGTTCGGCTTCACCGCCATGCCCCACAATGCCATGCGTGATCGGATGCTGGCCCGTGTATAGCGTTGTGTAGGAAGGCTGCGTGGGCAGGACCGAGCAGTACATGCGCTCGCACAGCGCCGACTCGTCGGCCAGTGCATCTACGTGAGGACTGGTTGCGCGGTTGTGACCATAGCACCCCAGCCTGTCCGCTCTCAACGAATCCACTGTTAGTAGAACGACGTTTGGTCTGCGTCCGCTCACGATTTCTTCCTAACCGCCCGCCCGAATTCCGAATTTCATCTCTTTTATCTTCGTCCCTTCGAAGACCGCAGTAATCGTTCCGCTGATGCTGTTCACTCGCCACGCGCGCAATCGCTTTGAAGTGGCCACGGCATCCAGCGCCACCTTGTTCCCGTCAACCGAGATCCGGTCCAGCCGCACCAGGCGCAGGCCTGCCGCAAAACGCGCCTTGTGCCATTCTTCGATTTGTGCACGACCCTGGAACAGCGTTACAAACTCCAACGTCGATTCATCAGTGTAGTAGCCCATGCACTCTTCGAGGTTTCTGGCTTCGAATGCCGCCAGGTACTCGCGCGTAATCGCTTCCAGCTCGCCTTCCGTCATGTCTGCTGTCTCCCCAGAATCGGATGAATCATGTCATATCCGCGAGCAGTGCCTGGCTTTTCGCGGACTCCTCGAGCCGGTGCGCAACCCAATCTTCCAATTCGCGCTCCATGGCAGCGGCAACCGCTGGACGGTCGGACGCAATGTTGCGCTCTTCCTTCGGATCAGTGGCTAGATCGTACAACGCGCTCCGTTTCTCGCCTGTTGCGCCCGGTGAGAGAATGTATTTCGCTTCGGCGGTTCTCAGGCTCCACGCCGGTTGCGGCCCGCATGCCACACTGAACACGCGGTCGCATCCTCCCTCCTGTTGCTCGCCGGTCAGGAGCTTCCAGAAGCTCCGTCCCTCCAGGCTGGAAGGAATGGGCAGCCCGGCGGCTTCAAGGACAGTGGGCGTGACATCGTGCATCTGAAGCATCTGCTTCAGCCGGATTCCTCGCGACACGCGCCCCGGCCAGCGAACCAGCAACGGCACGCGGACAGCGGAGTCGAGGAGACCGGAGTCGCCGTCCGTCGGAGCTCGCCCGCTGGTCGAAAGAACGACGAGCAACGTTTTTTGCGCTGACCGCAGGTCGGACAGCGTCATCGCCAGTTCGCGGATGGCCTCGTCGGTCGACCGAAGCGCCCGGTCGTAACGCTCGGCCTGCGCGGCTGTGTCGAGTTCGCGGTAGTGAAGACTCAGGAAAAACGGCTCGCCCGAATGCGTTCGCAGCCATGGAAGTACGCGGGCGTTCAGCTCCTGGCCGGTTGCTTCACGCCCGTGGCGCAGCCCTGGGTCGACGTAAAACTCGTAGCCGCGGCCTAACCAGTGAATCCGGCGGCGCAGATTGTCGAACGCGGCAGTGGTATAGCCCGCTTCCAGGAACACTTGCGGCAAGAGAGTCGTCCCGAACGGAAGCTCGCGAACGGCCAGATCGGATGCCATTCCCAGACTCACCGGATGCTGCCCGCTGGCCAGAGCCGCAAAAGACGCTTCCGCGGGGACGGCGGAGCACAAGAAGGATTCGCAAACCGCCCCATCGGCGGCCAAAGAATCCAGAAACGGGCTGACGGACTGCGCGCGGCCGTAGCTCCCCAGGCGATTCGCTCTCAGGCCGGTGATAGCCACCAGTACGACGTTAACTTTTTCCGCTGGTTTTTCTGACATGACGTCTAGGGTTGAGGCCCTGAGGAAACGGCGCGCGTTGCGACGATAATCGAAGATTCTACATCGGCCGCGCCTAACGGTCAATTAACGCGCGCCAATGCCGGTAGTACCCGGTCCCCCGTTCTTCATCTGCTCCAGAATCCGGTAAGGCAGGCAGAGATTGCCGCTCCTTCCGGATCCTAGCGAAATCGCCGGCTTGTTCGCGCCATGAAAATCGGAGCCGCCCGTCACCATGAGATGGAACCTTTCCGCCAGTGACGCAAACAGGGCGGTTTGTTCGGCATTGTGTTCGCTATGATATGCCTCGATGCCGGTCAGGCCTTCAGGGATCAACTCGCCGAGCAGCGTCTCGAGCGATGCGCTGTCGTGGTTTGGGAGCCGGACGGGATGCGCAAGAACCGGGCTCCCACCGGCGGCTGCGATTCGCCGAATCCCTTCGGCGAGCGTGGGCTCGTCCCGCTCCACCGCCGCCTGCGCGTCGTCTGCCAGGTACATGTCGAACGCCGCCTGAATCGTTGGCACGTAGCCTTTTTTCAAAAGCACTTGCGCGAAATGGGGCCGGCCGGTGAGGCTTCTCCCGAGCGCTTGTACTTCGGGCAACTCGATGGCCACACCCAGCGAGTGTAGTTTCGCGATCAGATCCACGTTGCGTTTATGCCGGCTCTGCTGCTGGCCGCGCAGCCAGTTGCGGAAATCGGCGGTTGGCGGCGCATGCAGGAAGTAGCCCAGCAAATGGACCGAGGGAGCGCGCCGGCCGTTTGGGACCGAGGCGGGCCGCGTGCTGAGCTCGATCCCGCACACCAATTCCAGCCCGCATTCCGCCGCGGCTGCACGCGCTTCATCGTAGCCCGCCAGAGTGTCGTGGTCCGTGATGGCGAGAGCTTCAAGCCTCAAATCGAGCGCCGCGCGCACGATCGCATCGGGCGCCAAGCTGCCGTCAGACTGGTCGGTGTGCGTGTGCAGGTCGATCATAGTTTATAGAGGACGGTTATAGAAGACGCTCCTGAAGTCCTGGCGCCTGCCTCAGAGCAACGGAACCGAAACCGTTCTGGCTTTTTCAGCTGCCCTGCCCAGATAGTCCTCGATGGTCCGCTGCAGTCCGCTCTCGAGTGGCACTGCCGGCCGAAATCCCAGAACGCGCCGGGCTTTACTGACGTCCGAGATTCGCCGGGGCGCTCCCGCAGGCTTGGTGGCATCGCAAACAATCTCCGTATTGCTTCCGGACAGCCGCACCACAAGCTCGGCCAGCGCGCGGAGCGAGATCTCTTGCTCGCCGCCGAGGTTTACTGGATCGCCCCCGGGATACTTTTCAGCAAGGTCAATCAGCCCGCGCGCTACATCCTCCACATAAAGAAAGGTCCGTATCGTTTCTCCGGTTCCCCAGATCACGATGGGTTCGCCTTCGATGGCCCGCTTGATAAACATCGGGATGACCCGGCCTTTGTCGTCGTCGAAATAATCCCTGGGGCCATATACGTTGTTGGGCCGCGCGATGGCCATCTGGATGCCGTACTCCGCTGCGTAAATTCGCGCGGAGAGCTCGGACATTCTCTTAGACCAGCTGTATCCATCGGTTGGCCGGTCCGCCATGTTGCGGAACGCCTCGGTTTCCGGAGTCGGGTCGAGCGCATCATGAGGATAAACTTCGGCCGAGCTCATCACCAGGAAACGATCCACGTGGCTCTTCCCTGCCGCTTCCATCATGTTCAGCGAGATCGACATGTTCTGACGCAAAATAAACGCCGGCCGGGCCTTCTTGAATGCCGCGCTGCCGTCCACGTGGGCGATGTTAAACACCACGCTCTGATCCCGGCACATCTCCAGGCAGACATCCAGCCGGGTCAAATCGACGTCGGCGAGCCTGATCCTTCCCTTCACCCCATCCAGGTTAGACAAGTCTCCAAAAGCCGCCGCGGTGACTTCCGCTCCCAGTGAGAGCAACCGATCCACCACATGCGAGCCGATAAAGCCGGAGCCTCCGGTTACCAGCACTTTTCTACCCCGCCAGAAATCGGTCATCTGTGTTTCACTCTGCTCTTTCACCGGAGAGAGCCGCGCTTGAAAATGCAGGCGCGGCAGTTGGATGCGCGTACATGTTTTCCAACAACCGGGCGGCCTCCATGCCTTCCTGGTAGCGGGCGAAGCTGGCGGCGATACGCTTCGCGTTTTCAGCGAACGAGGGCTCAGTCAAGACCCTTTCTACCGCGGCCCGGAGCCGTTTGGCGCTGCACCGGCGTGGCGAAATCCTCAAGCCCGCCCCCGCCTCCACCACGCGCTGAGCGTTCTCCAGTTGATCCCACTCCATGGGGACGACGACCAGCGGGACTCCCAGGGCCAACGCCGCCCGCACGGCGCCGCTGCCGCCGTTGGTCACGACGACGCTGCACTTGGGAAGCAGCGCGGCCAGCACCGCCCAGGATTCCACAACAATATTGGTAGCTAGCGGCCCAAGATCCAGACTCCCGGGATCGCGCTGGCGGCCGGTAGTCATGACCACCTGCAGCGGCAAACCCCCAAGGCCCTCGGCGGCCGCTCGGAGCAACACGGGCCGGCGTACTTGACACGTGCCTTCGGTTACGTAGACCACAGGACGGCCGGGAGACAGCTCTTCGGCCCATGACTGCTCGTTGGCCACTGCCGGCGGGTCATATACACACGGGCCCGCATAATGCACCGAGGCCGGTAGATCCGGGCGCTCATAGTCGTATTCAGGTGACGAGGCTACCAGGTGCAGGGGCATTTGACCCACCAGTTCGAAGAAGGTCGAAGCCAGCGGAGGGAGGCCATGTTGCCGCCGGACCTCGTTCGCAGCTTGCCGGACCC
>DATLVQ010000580.1:0-21974 GCA_035577325.1 Bryobacteraceae bacterium
GTTCATTTAACGTCCGAGGGACGGAAGCTAATCGCGCACGCGTTCGCCGAGCACGCCGATGCCATGGAGCATGCGACATCGGGTCTCTCGGCGACGGAGCGCACCGCGGCCATCCGGCTTCTGAAAAAGCTTGGAGCCCAAGCAGTCGCGCTTCAGCCCAAGGGCTCGGCGGCGTAGAGCGCGCGCGTGTGCTTAGCCACGGCGATCGCCAGCATCAATCCCATACCGGCAATTCCCACGGCGCCGCCGACATCGAACAGACGCCAGTCCGTACCCGCAAGGCGGGAGTCGGGCCGCCACACCAGCGCCAGATTTCCGATAGCCAGCAAGAGGCGCAGCTCGGTCGGGCTGAACTTCCAAAACGAGATGTGGAATGTGCCTAGCGTGTACGTGGCGAGATAGACCTCGATCGACAGCAACAAATATGCGATTAGCAAACCCAGCGCGATACGCTCGCTCATGAAGCCCGAAAGGGCCAGGCCGCCGAGCAGAAACAGCGCGCCCAGCGCGTCAACCACATGGTCCACGTAGAACCCGTAGCGCGGCCGCTGGCGGTTGCGCGCACGCGCGAGAGTGCCATCCAGGCTGTCGCCCAGCCAGTTGAGCGCGAGACAGACGATCACCGCGTATAATCCCGCCGGGTTCGCTTGCCCCCACCAGTAGCAAAGGCCGGCGCCGGCAAGCGCCAATAGGCCCAGTAACGTCAAATGATCCGAATTCAACCACGCGGGCGAGTGCATCGCGAGCCATAAGAGACAGCGGCGTTCGAGCGGGGCGAGGAAACTTTCCTGCCTGCGTTTCGCTTCCTGAAATTCGGCGGCCATATTGGTACCGACGAAGCGCCGGAATCCGCGTTTCAGAGAAGGCAGAGATATTAGGACGGCCCAGGCTCGGTGGTATTCAGGCTTCCCGGACGAAACACCGGATTACCAGAAACGAAACCCACGCGATAGTCGCGGCGGCCGGAATGGTCAGAACCCACGCCCACACGATATTCCGCGCGATGCCCCACCGAACGGCTTTAATCCGGTGAAATGTGCCGACGCCGGCAATAGAACCGGCAATCGCGTGGGTTGTCGAAACGGGGAGCCCCAGATAAGTCGGAAATAAAATCGAAAGCGCTGCCGCGGTTTCCGCGCAGAAGCCGCCGCGGGGTTTGAGGCGCGTGATGCGGCCGCCCATGGTACGCACAATGCGCCATCCGCCGCTCAGCGTTCCCAGCCCGATGGCGGCATGGGCCGAAAAAATCACCCACACCGGAACGCGCATCGCGGGCAGGTACTTCGCCGAGTACAGCACCGCCGCGATGATCCCCATGGTCTTCTGCGCATCATTGGAACCGTGCGCGAAACTGAAGGCCGCCGCCGAGACGAGCTGCAACCGTCGAAAATATGAATCCATCTTCGCGGGCGTCGACTTCTGGAACAGCCAGTACACCAGCGTCATCAGAATGTACGCCAGCAGGAAACCGATGAGCGGCGAAAGCACGATAAATGCCAGCGTCTTGGGCCACTTGCCGACAATCAGGCCGCGAATGCTATCGCCAAACCCATACAGAAACGCCGCCCGGGCCATCGTCGCGCCCGCGTATCCGCCGATCAGCGCGTGCGAAGAACTGGTGGGCAGACCCAGCCACCAGGTGATGAGGTCCCAAACAATCGCGCCGACCAGACCCGCCAGAATCACGTACGGGGTCACGATCGCCAGATCGACGAAGCCCTTTCCTACGGTGTCGGCCACCGCCGTGCCAAACGTAAAGGCCGCGACGAAATTGAAAAACGCCGCCCAGGCCACTGCCTGCAACGGAGTCAGAACGCGCGTCGCGACGATGGTGGCAATCGAGTTCGCCGCATCGTGAAAACCGTTGATGAAATCGAATACCAGAGCGATGCCGATAATCAGGACCACCAGGCTGAATGTGGACATCGCGTTTTAGCCGTTTTTGACAACTACGTTCTGCAGAACATCGGCTACATCTTCGCAGTGGTCCGTAGTGGCTTCGAGGAATTCATAAATCTCTTTGACCTTAATGAGGGTGATGCAATCTTTCTCTTCTTCGAACAGGTCCGCCACCAGGCCGCGGACCAGGTGGTCCGCTTCGTTCTCGATCCGGTTGATCTCGATGCAGTGCTCCATCACTTCTTTTTTCTTATCCAGCGCTTCGAAAGCCTTCTTGAGCGCGCGGCTGCAGGTGTAGATCATTTCGCAGAGTTGCACCATGCCCGATGGGATCGGGCTGACGCGATACGCAACCATGCGATGGACTGCGTCTTCGATGCCATCGAGCACGTCGTCCAGGCGCGTGGAAAGGGAATGAATGTCTTCCGGATCGAGCGGCGTGATGAAGGTGGAATTCAATCGCGTGAAGATCTCGTGGATCACTTCGTCGCCCTGGTGCTCCAACATCTTGATCCCCTTGGCGACCTCCACCAGCCGCGTATTGCCGGCCTTCACGCCCTGCAACAGCAGTCTCGCAGCCTCGCAGATGATGTCCACCTGGCTCAGGAACAATGCGTAGAATTTCTCTTCGCGTGGCAACAATCGCATAGGGAGAAACTATCTTCGCAGTTGCATGTGGGGGCGGTCAATCTGGGCCGGCAGACGCGCTAAACCCCGGACCCCGGTACGCTTATTTCCAGGAAGAACGCACACGCAACAAGTCTCTGCGCCGCTTCAATCGTTCACGATGGGAAAGTGCTCCGGAGCCGGTTTCTCCGTGCCTTCCAGGTCCAGATATCGCGGATCCAGCAGCCGGCGGGGCTCGAGATTTCCCATGGCGGCGAGGATGTTTTCTTTCAGGTGCGGAAACTCACCTTCCAGCCCGGCAAAAATCTCGCGCAGCGAGCGACGCACGGTGCCCGTCCGCTGCGAGCAGCCGCAAGGCACGATGGGCGCGCCGAGCGACTGCGCATACGCCGTGGTGATATCCTCGGTCACGAAAACCAGCGGCCGGATCAGCCGGAACTCGCGATCGCGGGAATGCGTCACCGGCGGCAGCGCACTCAATCGTCCCGTGAACATGGTGTTGCGCAAGAGCGCCTCGCAGAAATCATCCGCCGTGTGGCCGAAAGCGATCACGTTGGCGCCCAAGCCGCGTGCGATCTCGTAAACCGCCCGCCGCCGGTACCGGCTGCAAAGATCGCAACCGTGATCCGGCTGGTCCTCAAGCAATCTGAATGACGGCTTATCGCGGAAGTAGGTCCAGGCGATCCCTCGCCCGCGCAGATAATCGCCCAGCGGCTCAACCGGCCGCAGAAATTTTCCCTGTTCGACGGTGAAAGCGCACACGGAAAATTCGACCGGCGCTCGCTTGGCCAGAAGCAACAGCGCTTCAAGCAGCGTGAGCGAATCTTTGCCCCCGGAAAGCGCGACCGCCACGCGGTCGCCGTCGCGAATCATCTGGAAGCGATGGATCGCCTCGCCGACCTTGCGCAGCAGTGTTTTTTCCAGCTCCACAGATTTGATTATAGTGGGGATCACGGATTCCCTACTTTGTCTCCGGCACGCCAACTGGCATTTGACACCCTGCGAAAGGTCGGACGCGGCGGCTACGCCTCGGATTTACTGGCCGGCGCCGGGCCGATCGATCCGCGCGACGCTGCCCTCGCGTCGGAGATCGTCTTCGGCGTCCTGCGATATCAGGCCCAGCTTGATTACTTGATCGAGCATTATTCGGGACGCCCGGTGCGCAAGCTCGATTTCGAAGTGCTGCTGGCGCTGCGCCTCGGCGTTTACCAGTTGCGGTACCTGGATCGCGTGCCCCCGCACGCCGCCGTAAGCCAGAGTGTGGAACTGGTCAAGTCCATGGGCTTTCGCTCGGCCACCGGATTCGCCAACGCCGTGCTCCGCAAGGTGGGCCGCGAGCCGGTCGACTGGCCCGATCGAGCGGTGGAGCTTTCGCACCCTGAGTGGCTGCTTACGCGTTGGGACCGCCAGTTCGGCCCGGAAGTCACGCCGCTGATCGCGCGCGCCAACTTGGTGCCTCCCGAAACTTACATCCGCGTCCCCGCGGGCCGGGAGATTCGCCCCGGCATAGACGTTGAGCCCACCGAGGTTCCAGGCTGCTACCGCCTCGTCGCCGGCGAAGCGGATGGCTTTCGGATTCAGGACATTGGTTCGCAGTCCATTGTGCCGCTGCTCGATCTGGCGCCCGGGCAGAGTTTTCTGGACCTGTGCGCGGCGCCTGGAAACAAGACCGCGCAGGCGCTCGAATCGGGCGTGCGCGCAGTGGCTTGCGACTTTCACGCCAAACGCGTCGAGATGCTGAAACGGCTCGGTGTGAATGTGGTGCAGCTGGACGGTACCCGCCCGCTGCCCTTCAACCGGCGCTTCGAGCGCATTTTGCTGGACGCGCCCTGCTCGGGGACCGGCACCTTGGCCCGCAACCCGGAGATCAAGTGGCGGCTGCTGCCATCCGACATTGAGGAGCTGCATGGCCGGCAGGTGGTGCTGCTGCGCAACGCCCTCCAGGCGCTGGCCCCGGGGGGTGTGCTGGTTTATTCAACGTGCTCGCTCGAACGCGAAGAAAATGAGGGTGTTATCGAAGCCTTAGGGGGTGTGCAACCGCCCCACACCATGCACCGGATTCCCGGCGTCCAGCCGGGGGACGGCTTTTTCGCCGCTGTGATAAGATCGAGATAGTCTTCAAGCCAAAATGGTTCAGATTGTTCCATCGATCCTTTCGGCGGATTTTGCACATCTGGCCGAAGAGATCGCGCGCGTCGAACGGGGCGGCGCGACCATGCTCCATGTGGACGTCATGGACGGCCACTTTGTACCCAATCTGACGCTCGGCCCGCCGATGGTCGAGAGCATTCGCAAGATCACGCGCTCACGTCTGGACGTACACTTGATGATCGAAGATCCAGACCGCTATGCACCGGTATTTATTCAGGCTGGCGCCGATCAGATTTCAGTGCACCAGGAAGCCTGCCGGCACCTGGACCGCACGTTGCGCATGATTCACGATGAAGGTGCCTTGGCTGGCGTGGTCATCAATCCGGCGACTCCGGTGGCCGTGCTCAACGAGGTTCTGGACGTGGCGGACTACGTGCTAATCATGAGCGTGAACCCTGGATTTGGCGGACAACATTTCATTCCGCGGGCGCTCGATAAGGTCCGCGAGCTGGACCGCGAAAGGCGGGAACGGCGTTTGCAGCTTCCCATCGAAATCGATGGCGGCATCACGCTTGAAAACCTGCCGGAGGTAATCCGCGCGGGGTGTGACTGGGTGGTAGCAGGGACGTCGATATTTCACTCCCCGGACCCCGCCGCCGCGGTTGCCGAAATGCGGCTGGCGGCGCGAGATGCAACGGAAGTTCGAGTCTAGGAAATAATAACTATGTTGTTTGCTCGAAATCGGATTCATCCCATCATCGTAGTGACGGTTATGCTCCTGATCGTGGCCGGCGGCTGCCGGCGGCACAAGTACGAGAACCCCATCTCGAAGGATACCCAGCAGCCCGATAAAGTGCTGTTTGATAAAGCCATCAACGATATCGAGCGCGGACGCTACGAAGTCGCCCGTCTGACGTTGAACACACTGATCAACACCTACGACACGAGCGAGTTTTTGGCGAAAGCTAAGCTTGCCATCGCGGATAGCTGGTTCCGCGAGGGCGGCACGCACGCCTGGGCGCAGGCCGAAGCCGAGTATAAGGACTTTATCCTGTTCTATCCAACGATGGAGGAAGCCGCCGAGTCTCAGGAAAAAGTCTGTGACATCCATTACAAACAAATGGAGAAGGCCGACCGCGATCGCCAGCAGGCCATTCGCGCCGAAGACGAGTGCCGTCAGCTGCTGGTGCAGTTCCCCAACAGCAAGTTCGCTCCCGACGCGCAACAGAAACTGCGCAACATTCAGGAAGTGCTGGCGTCGGGCGAATTCAAGACCGGCATGTTCTATCACAACAAGGGAAGCTATCCGGCGGCAAACAATCGCCTGCAGTCGCTGGTGGATCAATATCCGTTGTTTAGCGGCGCCGACGAAGCATTATGGCAGCTGGCCGACGGGTATACCCGGATGGGCGACCGCTTCGAGGATAAGGCCGCGGGCGCCTACGCGCGCATCGTGAAAGACTATCCGCTCAGCAATCACGTGGAGGAGGCGACGCAGAAGTTGCAAGCCATGAACCGGCCCGTGCCGCAGGCAGATCCGGTGGCGTATGCGCGCATGAAGTATGAGCTCGAAAACCGCGACAAAGCCGGCGTGCTAAGCCATGTCATGGGCGTATTCAAGCACAGCCCTGACACGCGCGCGGCCGCTAAGTCCGGTACGCCCGCCATGGCGGCCAACCGGCCTACAATTCCACTGAGCGTGCCCGCGGCTCTGGCAGGGGCACAGGCTGGCGGCGCGTCGGATGTTTCGGTGCAGACCGTGACCGATTCCACGGCGCTTGATACCAAGCCGGATGCGCGGCAGAATCTGCCCGCGGCTGGTGCGGCGGGGGGAGGAGCGCCCGCAATTGCTGGAACGACGCCTGGCGCTGCAACGGGCACGGAGACCGGTTCGGGAGACCGTTCATCGACGACGGACGTATCCGGTAAACCTGCCGATTCTGCGGCTGCGGCCACAAACCTGCCGCCGCCCACTAATCATCAGCAGGCGCCGAAGAAGAAAAAGAAGGACAAGGAAAAGAAAAAGGCCGACACCGCGCAATCACAATGAGCCGCATACTGCTGGCCGATCATAGTCCGCACGCCCAGCGCATGGGCGAACGCATCCTTCGCGATGAAGGATACGAAGTGGCCACCGTCACCGACGGCGAGACCGCCCTGCTGCGATTGAAGGATCTCGCGCCCGACCTCATCCTGGCGGATATCTCGCTTCCCAGCCGCACCGGGTACGAAGTGTGCGAGTACGTGAAAACCAGCGGCAAATATCCACAAACTCGCGTGGTGCTGACTGCCGGTCCGGTAGCGTCGTATGATGAAGCGCGCGCACAGGCCACCGGCGCCGATGGCTTCGTGCGCAAGCCGTTCGAGGCCAGCGTGCTGCTCAACCTGGTCCAGCCGCTGATTGAAAAGCCGGAGAAGAACCCCGGGCCGCAGCCGGCAGCGGACGCCAAGGCTGCCGCGCCGCCGCCCGCTCCAGCCCAGGCTGCCCCGCCCCGGCCCGTGGATCGCGAGCAGGTGCGCGCCGCCGTGATCCTGGCACTCGAAGCGTCCATGATCACCATGATCGAGAACATAACGGATAAGGTGGTGGTGGCGCTCGAGGCGGAGACGCGGCCGAAGGTGAAACTGGCAACAACCCCGGTCGAACCAAAACCGGCGATCAAGGCTGCTTCTGCCGGGACACCTGCGCTCGCCGCCCCTTTTGCACAGCCGGCGGCCGCGCGCGAGACCGCTAAGACCGAGCAGTCCGCGGCGCCCGATGAGCCCGTGGTGCGCATCCGCACGCCCATTTTCCGCACGCTTTCATAAACATGCCCGACAATACCTTCGACGTTGTTTCCAAGATCGAACTGCCCGAGGTGTCCAACGCCATCCAGCAGGCCATGAAAGAAATCACAACGCGCTTCGATCTCAAAGATTCAAACTCGCAAATCGAGTTGAATGAGAAGGACAACAAAATCCAACTCGCCAGCAAGGACGAGTTCAAGCTGAAGGCTATCAACGAAATCCTTCAGCAGAAGCTGGTCAAGCGGAAGGTGCCGCTCAAAGGGCTGGTCTATGGCCCGGTGATCGCCGCCGCCGGCTCCACCGTGAAGCAGGAGATCACCTTGCAGCAGGGAATTCCGATTGAGAAGGCCCGCGAGATCGTCAAGAAGATCAAGGACAGCAAGCTGAAAGTGCAGGCGGCGATTCAGGCCGATATGATTCGCGTGAGCGGCCGCGACCGCGACACCCTGCAACAGGCGATCGCGCTGCTGCGCGGCAGCGATTTCGGCATCGACATGCAGTTCACCAATTACCGGACAAACTAGCCGCGTGGCGCGCCGCATCGAATCGCATTTGCTCGACGGGCCCGCCGGAAAACTGGAAGCGCAGCTCGAAGAGCCCGAGGATGCCCCGCCAACGGAAGCGGCTCTGGTCTGCCACCCGCACCCGCTGTACGGCGGCACCATGCACAACAAAGTCGTCCACCGGATCGCGCGCGGTTTACGGCGCCGAGGATCGGTCGTGCTGCGCATCAATTTTCGCGGCGTGGGCCGCAGCCAGGGCCAGCATGCCCACGGCGAAGGCGAGATCGAAGACGCCCGCGCCGCACTCGACTGGCTGCGCGCGCGCTATCCGGGGCTGCCGTACTCGCTCGCTGGTTTTTCCTTCGGATCGAAAGTGATTCTGCGGCTGGGTTGCCTGCTGGGGGACCCGGCGTGGCTCATCGCCGTGGGCTTTCCCACGAAAACGGCCGGCGCGGAATTTCTAAACGCATGCGCCGTGCCAAAAGTGTTCATCGCCAGCACTCACGATGAGCACGCGCCCCGCCCACAGATGGAAACGCTTTACACAAAAATCGCCGAGCCGAAACAACTGGTCTGGATCGAAGCCGGCGATCACTTCTTTGAAGGAGCGCTCGATCGTCTGGAAGAAACAATTGTCGGGCTGGTTGAGCCGGTTTCGGAACGAACCCAATTTTAAACAAGATCCTTGGAATCAGTAACCTTGAGGGACCTTGGGTGGCCTAATTGTTAGCGGCGGACATGCGGAGCGTGCGCTCCGAACGGCGGGTGGCGCGGAGACTGATCAGTTCGGCGACCTGGCTCAGAAACGTGCTGACGTCTTCGGCTTCAACCAGCATGCGGCGGCTGGATTTCTTCCGATCCTGACGCGCATTGCCGTCGCGGTGCTTGCGAATCATGGCAGTCGCCGGCTTGTAGTCCTTGCGGCGCGCATAAGCGAGCATCCTGCGCCCGGCTTCGGCTTCCATGTGGGAATCCACCAGCACCAGCTCGTACGCGCACTCGTCCAGCTTCCCAACGGCTTCGGCTGCCGACGCGGCCACATCCACCGAGTAACCGCACGCGCGCAAAAGTGTCTGGAGGGTCAGCCGCGATGCCACATCGGACTCGACAAGGAGTACGCGAGCCAATTCCAAGGCCCGGCCAGCCGCGGCCTCTCTGGAATCGGCGATGGAGATCATGAATTTCCTTTCCTATCTACTCTAACCGAAGATTGAGTTTTATTCACTACCAAAGTTAGTAGGGTTAGTACCCGTAAAATCTTCCCGGAAAAATCCTAGATGAATGTAATGCTTCGTACATTCACTGCAAGCAACAGATCCTTTGGAGGTTAACGAGAGCGGCCTAAAGTTTGACGCTGACAGTGACACCATCACGGACGGGTAACAACGTGGTGAAAAACTGAGGCATCTCGTACAGTTTCCGGTCAAACTCAACGACTGCGCGGTCGCTGGCTTCGCGCGGCGCGAGAACACGCTCATGCCACAAGGTATTATCGGTAACGAAGATCCCGCCGCGCTTCAGGCGAGCCGGAACCGCAGCCAGCACCGCGGGGTAGCCCTCTTTATCTACATCATTGAAGATGAAATCGAATTCTCCGGAGGTTTGAGAGAGGCCGGTGAGCGCGTCGCCTACGTGAATTTGGATTTTGGCCGCCACGCCGGCACGCTCGAAGTAGCCGCCGGCTTCGCGCGCGTTGGCGGCGCTGCCATCGGCGTAGTGAACCTCTGCGCCGGGCCCGGCGGCGCGCGCCAGCCAGATGGTCGAATAGCCTATCGCCGAGCCCAGCTCGAAGATGCGCTTGGCGCCAGAAATCATCACCAGTTGCGCCAGCACGCGCGCAACTACCGGCCCTACGATGGGTATGTTGCGTTTGGCGGCAGCAGCTTCCATTTCAGCCACCACCGCATCGCGCGGCGGCAGCAGGCTCTCCATGTAGCGCTCAATTTCAGGATTGACGATCATCGAACACCCGGGCAAAGATTTTGTCCACATTGCGGAGCTGCCGCTCGAGAGAAAAACTCTCAGCGATCTGAGCGGGTTTGAGCACACGCGCGATCTCGGGATCGGCCTCAATGGCCGAGCGAAAATCCGATTCGTTCTCCCAAGCCTCCATGGCGTGCCGCTGCACCACCTTGTACGCGGCCTCGCGCAGCATACCGGCGGCGGCAAGATCGAGCAGCAGCTGACCGGAAAATACCAGGCCGCGCGTCAGGTCGAGATTGCGGCGCATGCGCTCGGGATAAACCAGCAGCTGATCCACCAGCTTGGCCGTTTTATCGAGCAGATAGTCCGCCAGAATTGACGAATCCGGCAGGATCACGCGCTCTACGGAGGAGTGCGAAATGTCGCGCTCATGCCACAGGGCGACGTTCTCGAAAGCTGCCTGCGCGTTTGAGCGCACCACGCGCGCCAGGCCGCAAATCTGCTCGCACGTTACCGGATTGCGCTTATGCGGCATGGCGGAGCTGCCCTTCTGGCCCTTCGAGAAGTACTCCTCGGCCTCGCGTACTTCGGTGCGCTGCAGGTGACGCACTTCGAGCGCGATTTTTTCGAGACTAGCGGTGACGATGGCGAGGGTGGCGACGAAGTTGGCGTGCCGGTCGCGCTGGATGACCTGGGAAGATACCGGCGCCGGACGCAGGCCGAGCTTTGCGCAAATAGCTTCCTCGATTTCAGGCCCGATGTGCGCAAATGTGCCGACGGCGCCCGAAATCTTGCCCACGCGCATGTCCTCGGCCGCAGCCTTCAGGCGCCGGATATTCCGCCCCGCCTCTTCATACCAGATGGCCAGCTTCAGACCGAAAGTGATGGGCTCGGCGTGTACGCCATGTGTGCGGCCGATTTGCACCGTGTGCTGGAATTCGAGAGCGCGACGCTTGAGGATGGGGCGCAGCTCTTCAAGATCCGAGAGCAGAATCTGATATGCCTGGCGGACTTGCAGCGCCTGCGCGGTGTCCACAACATCGTTCGAAGTAAGACCGTAGTGCAGCCAGCGGGACGCTTCCGCGTGGCCGGCGGCGGCCATCTTCTCGGACACGGCTGTGGTGAACGCAATGACATCGTGCTTCACCTCGCGCTCAATTTCGTCGATCCGGGCGGCATCGAACGCGGCATGCTGGCGCAGCAGGCGGGCGGCTTCGACAGGCACGACGCCTCGCTCGGCCAGTGCCTCGCTCGCTGCCAGCTCGACCTCGAGCCACTGCTGGAATTTGTTCTGGTCGCTCCAGATGCGACCCATTTCCTTACGTGTGTAACGCGTGATCATTCAGGTGTCAGGTTCCAGGTGTCAGCCCCAGACCCAGGTTCCAGGTGTCAGGTGTCAGGTTCCAGGTGTCAGCAAAACCAAAAACCAAACTAACATCTAAAACCTAAAAACTTCCGTCGGCTCCTTCTGGCTTGCCACAACGAGCTGGGTGGCGAGGCCGCGACGGTCCAGCGCCTGCTGCGCTACCATCCTCACGATTTCAGGATGATTGTTGTGCTCGCTGAGATGCCCCAAAATCAGCGCCGCGGCGGAGGAATCGAACTCGTGCGCCAGATAATCGCCGACCAATTCGTTCGACAGGTGCCCGTTGCGGCTCATCACGCGCTGTTTCACCGCCCAGGGATATGGACCGACCTTCAGCATGTCGAGATCGTGGTTGGACTCAAGCATCAAGATCTGGGAGCCACGCAGGTGAAATTTGATGGAGTCGGGCATATAGCCGAGATCGGTGACAAGACCGATTTTGACGCCTTGCGCGCGGAAGCAGAACCCGACGGGATCGATGGCATCGTGCGGAATGGTGAAACTGTCGATCTCGATATCGCCCACCGTGAGGCTGGCGCCGGCCTGGAACGGCTGAATTGCCGGGAGCGCGCCATCCCACTCGATCGCGGGCGCGGTCAGCCGCGTCATGAAAATCGGTGCGCGCGGGACGCGGCGGGCGAAGCGCGCGAGGCCGGAGATATGGTCGGAATGCTCGTGCGTGACCAGAACGGCGTCGATGCGGCCAGGCTCCTCGCCGATGGACGCCAGCCGTTTCGTCAGCTCCTTGAAGCTGAGGCCGGCGTCGACCAGCACGCGTGTCTTTTCGGTAGAAATCAGCGCACAGTTGCCGGAACTGCCGCTTGCGAGCACGCAGAATTTGACGATGGCCGTTTCTCCCGATGCACCGCTCGAGCGGCGCTGCTGGAACCTAACTCTACCTTGTAACAGGAAACCGGGGAAACGACAAGGTATTTCCGTTGCGGAGGAGGGGCGGTTGCAGCGCCAGCGAATTTCAACGCCGAGACGCAGAGGCGCCGTGAGTGATCCGGAAGGCGTCTTGTCCCGGCAGAGTGCGATCAGCAATGACTTTTCCGATCGCGTCAATTTCGGTGACAGTCAGCGGTTTTCCTAATGCGGGCATTTTTTTAGCGGCCATACCATAACGAAGCGATTAGCCGGCGTTACGCGTATCGAATTGTGAAACCTGCTCTTCTTGTAAAACGCACTAGATTGCTCGCCCCAGCGGTGATGCTAGCCGGTCTCGCACGCTGGAACTTTCACGCGCCTTGTGCGGCGCGACCTTGATGCGGCTGGAGGCACCTGAATTTGGGCATCGGCAAAAATCCGCAGGTCCCCGCAAAAGCGGCGTTGGCCCTCGGCTACTTTTGATTGTGCCTGTCGCACGCGGCCTTGACTGCTCTGATGCGCGGCCGATAACATCAGAGGCTCTGCCAGCCGCAACGGCCGACGATCATGATTCAGATTTACAGCAACACCGACCGAACGCTCTACGAGCACGCGCTGGGGTTCGTACGCAAGCAGTTGCGCGCGCTTATCGAACGCGATCCGGATTTCTATCCGATGTACACGGCGCGGGGAAAATGGCGGCACGGGGGCGAGGCGTGGACCAACTGGTGCGAAGGATTTCTTCCCGGCATGCTTTGGATTGTGGCCGCGCGCGAGCCGGACGACGCCGCCGGGCACTGGTGGCGCGACCAGGCAATTCGGTACTCGCGGCATCTGGAACCGCGGCGGTTCGACCGCGACGTGCACGACCTTGGCTTCCTGTTCATGTCCACGTACCACCGCTGGCACAGCCTGACGAAAGATCCCAAGCTGCAGGATGTATTGATCGAGGCGGGGCGCACCATGGGCATGCGTTTCCGCGAAAAGGGCGAATACCTGCGGTCGTTTGTCTCCGAAGATTCGCTGTTCATCGACATCATGATGAATGTGGGGATCGTGTTCTATGCGGCGATCGAAACGCGGGACGCCCGGCTGATGGACATCGCCTTGCGGCACTGCCTGACGACCCGGCGGGTGCTGGTGCGCGGCGACGGGTCGACGGCGCACGAGGGCATTTTCGATCTCGAAACCGGGGCGTTTCTAAGGCAATCCACACATCAGGGCGTGAGCGGCGATTCATGCTGGTCGCGCGGCCTGGCCTGGGCGCTGTATGGTTTTGGGACCGCTTACCGCTACACACGCGATCCGCGACTGCTGGGCACCGCCGAGGATTGCGCCGGCTTCTACATCGACCACACGCCCGGCGACGGCGTGCCGCCGTGGGACTACGACGCGCCCGCCGAAAGCAAAGCGCTAGTCGATACGTCGGCCGCGGCCATTGCGGCGTCGGGTCTGCTGCAGCTGGCGCATCTGGCGCCGGATCGGATACGCGGACGCTACTATGAGAATATCGCGCGGCGCATTCTGAGCACGTTGTGCCGGCATTACCTGGCAGAAGACGATGCCGAGTGGGAGGGCATTCTCAAGGGCGGCGTCTACCACTTGGCGAAAAATCTCGGGGTAAACGAATCGGTGATGTGGGGCGAATACTTTTTCGTCGAGGCGCTGGATGAAGCGCTGCGCGAGAGCGCGGGTTAATCGCCGGAAGCGAGCTCCTTCGAGCTACCGGCGTTGGCACCGACCAGGGCGCTTTCCTGGCGGGCGGGAAACGCCTCGGACAGCTGCTGCAGATCGCCCGCGCTGCCATTGGGAAAGAACCGCTGCTCGAATCTGCGCCAATAGAACCCGATGATATTGAGCTGCGCGATCTTGGCCAGGCCGTTCGCCAGGGCGTCGCGGTCACCGGTCAGTTCCACGGCCTCGGCATCGGCGGTGCGCTCGAAACGGCGCCACAGCAGATAGAGCAGCACGGGCGTGATCCACACCAGAAGCGGGCCGCGTAGGGCCCAAGGGAGCCGGCCTTCCACTACCGCCAGATGCGAGAAGCGGGAGATCAGCGGCAGCGATACCACGGCGATGCCCAGCAAAATTGCACGATGATGACGGCGGAGGTGCACCAATTCACGCGCCAGCACGGCTTCAGTTTCATTCTTCTTTAGCACGCGCAAGAGCGAATCCGAAAGCATCAAGCGCCGGCGGCGGATCATGTAGGGGCCGCTGAGCCGCCCCTCGGCCGCGGGCAACAGGTAAATCTCTTTCAAAGTCATGCCGGCCTTCAAGGCCAATGCGAGAATGCGGGATCGCAAATCGCCGGGCGGGAGTTCGTAGCGGCTGAGCTTCTGCAATCGAACCCAGAGCGCGACCAACACCACATGGGCGGCATAGGCCACCGCGAGGCAGGCGAGGCCCAGCGCGAATTCATTAAATAATGCCAGCGAGGATACTCCGGCCCAGAGGCAGAGGATGGGCCAGATGGTCACAGGCTCATGCCAGAACACGTGCTTCATCGAAACCGGGAGCATCCAGTGATCGCCGGCGGCGCGCGCCAGAACAGCGCCAGAGGCTACGGTGCAGACCAGTTGCATCAGAATGGGCGGCACCAGGTAGAACGTCATTTGCAGCAACGGCGCGTAAGGAGAATCGTTCAAGAGGAAGCGGGCCAGAGCCGCGCAATCGAGAACGGCGGACCCCTCGATCCAGAGCAGCCACACGCCAGTGATCATCCAGCCGAAGAGGCTCCAATACGTGAACCACACGACCACCGGGTCGGTCTGACGCGCGCGCAACGCCGCCCAGCGCATGATCAGGCTTAGGCCTACGGGGAACAGCAGCAGGCTGATGGGAAGGAAGTTGATCAGGCGGTAACCGAAGGCCAGACGGAAGGGCGGCACTGGCGGCGCGGTCTTCAGCGTCAGCGTCTTCGAATATTCGGCAGACTGCGCCGTGGTTTCGGCCGCCCAGCCGCTGTCAACGATTTGCGAGAACCCACTCCGCGGGTGGCGCACGGTGACCTCGAGGCGATCAATTTTGGCGCGCGTGA
Organism: Bryobacteraceae bacterium; assembly: GCA_035577325.1. Classification (GTDB taxonomy): domain Bacteria; phylum Acidobacteriota; class Terriglobia; order Bryobacterales; family Bryobacteraceae; genus QHXW01. The sequence goes on from DATLVQ010000580.1 coordinate 15,104, forward strand.
GGATTTCCACCAAGGGCGCAAAATCGAGCTGGCCGCCAACGAGCAATCCGCGCTTGAGAAACGCGCCCGCACAGCGCCCGGAGAAGATCCAGTCGCCCTCGACTTCGCGGTCTTTTGGGTTGTCAAACACGCAACCTGCCAGGCGCTCGATCGCGGGCGCGAGGGGCGCGGGCTTTCGCGGTTCGAAGATCTTGGCGTGTATATCGGCGCCGCCACGCGCGTCGATATTGATTTCCAATTTTGAGGAGGGGGTGGAATTCCCGGATCCTTCTTGCCCACATGCGGCGCAAGCGAAAAGGAACGGTAAGGAAACACTTACCAGGTTCCGGCGCACAAGGGTGAAATCCAAATTGCCACCTTTCCGCTTGGATTATAACTTTTAGGAAAAATTTGTTGTAGTTTAACGTTGGTTATCTTGTAGGGGATATCAGGCATGGATATCACGGTGATGGCTACTAGATAGCGACTGGATTTTATCGTAAGCCAGCAGAAATCCCGCCGGTCTCCGCCACAATGCGGCGTTGCCTCGTGCTACATGCCGATAGCTCCCTGCTTGTGTAGCGCAGGGCGACGCGTTTTTTTTTGCGAGGGCCCGCGACGATGCCGTAATAGCCATCGTCCGGCGTCTACTTGTGCGACAGGATGACGCTTCCTGGAAACGGCGTGAGAGGGTGGAGTTCGCTGCGAATGAAACCGGCATTGTGGAACATGCGGTCGTATTCGGAGAACGTGTAAGCGTCGCCCGCCTCGGTTGTGCCGAGCATGACCATGCTGAAGGCAGCGACGGTGGGCGGCGAGATGCGGTCCTCGTTGGGAACAAACTCCAGGGTGACAGCGCGGCCGCCCGGTTTGAGCGCGGCGTGGACCTTCCGGAGCAGCTTTTCGCAAGTAGCCGGGTCGAAATGATGCAGGAAATTGGTGAGGAGCACGATGTCGTAGCCTGCGCCGAAGTCGGTTTCGAATGCGCTGCCCGGAAGGGTCGTGTAACGGTCGGATGCGCGGGCTTTGGCGGCATTTTCCTTGGCGACTTCGAGCACGTTCGGCCAGTCGGCCGCGACAATCGTGGCGTTGGGATTCTGCCGGGCGATGGCTATGCCGAACAGCCCGTGCCCGGCGGCGATGTCCAGCACCTTCCACTGCGCGCCGGCCGGCGCACCCACCAGTTTGGCGATCATGTCGGCCGGCATGGCCATCATCGGCGCCATGGCGTGCGCGAAATCAACCCAGATGGGATGATTGGGGTCCATGGTGCCGTGCGCGCTCATGATTTCGCCGCCTTTGCGCACGATCGCGGCCACGTCCTTGAAGCCGTCGGTCAGCATCGGCGAAGTCAGGAATTTCTCGGCCGTGCCGAGGTACGCGTGAGAGCGCCGGTCCAGAAACAGAGCGCTGTCCGGCGTCAGCCCGTAATTCGAGCCCCGCTTGGTCAGGAAGCCCATAATCACCAGGAAGTCGCACAGGATGCGCATGCCGCGCTCGGAAGTCTTACACCGCGCGGCGATGGCGTTAGCGGTGACGTTGCCCTCCCCGATCGCCGTGAACACATCCAGCTGGATGGCGCCTTTTAACGCTGCGGTCCGCTGGTAGGCATTCAGGGTGTCGAAGATAAGCTCGGGACTTGGGGGTTGAGTTTGAGGGATGGTGCTCATAGCCGTCAAATATACGACATTGCCGGGGTTGGCGCGTCCGGCGAAGGTTCATGAGCCTGATTCCGCGAAAATAGTGCGTTCGCAAGCTTTCTGCCGCGCGTAGTATGTCAATGAGAAGCGCGTGACAGCGATTAGCGCGGGAGGAACAGCAATTCGCGTGCGGGACGATCCGGAACCAGCGGCCGAAGGCGGCTTACCTGCTTTCGCCGATATCGTTCGGCAGCAGCAGGGCATGGTTTTCGGCCTGGCTTATCACTTCCTGCACGACCGCAGTGTGGCCGAGGAGCTGGCGCAGGAGGTTTTTCTAGAGTTGCACCGCCATTTTGGGACAATCGAATCGCCCCGGCACCTGGTCTTCTGGCTGCGCAAAGTGACCAGCCGGCGCTGCATCGATCACACGCGGCGGCGCGCCTTCTGGCCTAAATTCCGGCTGGACGACGTGCCGGAGCCGGCGTCGCCCGCCCGCCAGGCCGACCCGATGCTTTCGCGGACGCTGGCGCGCCTGGTGGCCTCGTTGCCGGAGAAGGCCAAGCTGGTGGTGATCCTGCGCTACCAGGAGGACCTGGACCCGGCCGATATTTCGCAGCTGCTGGACATGCCGGTGGCCACCGTGAAAAGCCATTTGCAGCGTTCGCTGGCCATGCTGCGGGACAAGCTGGCGCGAACCGTGGGGGAAATCGCGATATGAGTTACCTGGAAGACGATCTGAAAATGGCATTGCAGCGCACGGAGCCCTCCGAGGATTTCGTGGACCGCGTGCTGGCGCGCGTGAATCAGCCGCCGCCACCTGAACCGGCGTGGTGGGAGCGGCTCGCGGTGCTGTTGCGTCCTCCGCGACTGCAATGGGTGACGGCGTGCATAATTCTGAGCTTCATGATCCCGGCCGGTGTGCAATACCGCAAGGAACAGCGTATGCGCGCCGAGGGCGAAAAGGCCAAAGAGCAGCTCATGTTCGCGGTTCGTGTGGCCGGCAATCGGCTGCACCGGGTGCAGCAGAAAGTTCTGGAAATGGGCCGGATGGAAACTCGCTTATGAAGATTCTTCGGATTCTGACAATTTGTATCGTGGCCGGCGGGCTGGGCCGCGGGCAGGTGATCGATCTCAAACACCTCGACCGGCTGGCGGCCAAAGCCAGCGACACGGCCGATGTGACGCTCGATGGTTCGCTGCTGAAGCTGGCGGCGAAGTTTCTTTCCGCCGACGAACCCGACCAGGCCAAGGTCAAGAAGCTGGTCGCCGGGCTGAAGGGCATCTACGTCAGGACGTTTGAGTTTGAAAACGAGGGCGAGTACACGGAGGCCGACGTCGCATCCATTCGGAAGCAGCTGCAATCGCCGGGATGGTCTCGGATCGTGGGCGTACGGAGCAAGAAAGACAGCGAGAATGCGGAAGTCTACCTCAAGACTGACGGCCCGGACGGCGGCCTGGCCATCATTTGCGCCAATCCGAAAGAGCTGACCGTGGTGAGTATCGTGGGGAAAATCGACCTGGACGAGCTGAGCGAACTGGGCGGCAGTCTCGGCGTGCCCAAGATCGACCTGGAGAAGCCAAAAGCATTGAACAAGAAGGACCACGACTGATGAATCTCGCCGCCATCACGCTCGCTCTACTGGCCTGCTATGCCGCGAAACACCCGGAGCAGGCGGACCTCATCATGGCCCGGGTTGCGCTCAATCAGGACCGCGCCCAGCAGATGCGCTCCGCGTTCGTTTATCACCAGAGCATGCTGATCCGCTTCCAGCGCAGCAACCATAAGCTGGCCCGCGAGGAGCAGCGGGAATACGTCGTCACACCCACCGAAAAGGGCTTCAGCAAGACGCTGACGCATTTCGCCGGCAAGTATGAAAATGGCGGCAAGTTCTTCGAGTACAACGAGCCTGGCTATGAGTACAAGGGCATCGACATCGACGGCGGCGTGGCGAACAGCCTTGCCAACGGCATGGCCAACGACAAGGACTCGCGCGACGGTATCACGAAGGACCTTTTTGCGCTGACGGCCAATCGGCAGAAAGGGTTTGTGTTCAAGCTGGAGGGCAAGGAAAATTATCGCGGGCGGGAAGTCTATCGCATCACCTTCAAGCCGCGGAAGCCCTCGCTATTCGACTGCGATGACGACAGCGATTCCTCATGCTGGGCAGGGGAAGCCCTGATCGACCCCGTCGAATATCAGCCGGTGCTGGTGACGAGCTGGCTGGCCAAGGGCATTCCGATGGCCGTCCAAGTTCTGCTGGGAACCAACATCAAGCACCTGGGATTCAAAGTCGCCTACCAGAAGTTCGACGAAGGGCTATGGTTTCCGGTGACTTATGGCGGCGAGTTCTACGTGCGCGGGTTGTTCTTTTACAAGCGGACTATCGCGATGTCGGTGGTGAACAGCGGATTCCGAAGGTCCGACGTAACCAGCGTAGTTTCGTTCGGCCTGCCGGTCCTCCCATAAATCGGGCGTCAGGCCTGGCGCCTGCGACAGGTTCGCGCCGGACTTGCTCTACGGGAGCGCGTTAGCAAACGCGTTGGGCGCGGGCGGCTGCTCGTGCCGCTCCAGGTCCAAAAGCGCGTTCGCGATCATCGACACCACCTGCTCCTCTGCGTTCCGCGAAGACTTGTTCAGCGGCAGCGCTGAGAGGTGCAGATGGACCAGCTCATGAACGATGGAAAGCTCCATGTCGGCCGGAACCTTCTCTTTGGGCAGTTCATAATCCGCCGGGTTCAGAACCTTGATAACAGCGGTTTTGTGCGGCACCGACCAATCTATGTGGCCTAACGTACCCTGCTCCAGGTCCCAGATCCGGACAATTTTGACTTCCACCTTCCAGTCCTCCAGATGCAGCCGTTTCTGCCACAAATGAAGCCAGTCATGGACTTGCTCGTTACTGACCACGGCTGGAGCGGACGTGACGCGATCGCGCGAAGCCGGTGCGGCGCTCCCCAGGCTCACGCAAAGAATTAATAATGTGATCAAAATCACCATCTGTTTTCTTACTCAGTTTATCGGAATTTTTGGGGAAAGCGTGAGAGAAAAATTTACGCAGCCGTTAAAGCACTGATTTCGTGTCCCGCGGATAACCGAGGGCAGCGGCAGACGTTATCTAAGGCCAACGTGGCGCGGGGCGATGGCGGGAAAAATTTCTCACCTGTCACCTCGGGACACCAGCAAAACCGCTGAGCGGATCATTGATGGGCAGGGTTGTGGGCCCGATCAGATCCCCGGTCTTGTAGATGCCGGCGGGTTCCCAGCATCCTCGAAAGTGCGATTTCCTGGCCGACGCGGTGTCTCGGCGCTGAGCAATCTTGGCCGCGTGAGCAATGGAGGCTGGGCGTGCCAGCAGATAGCCATCCGCACTCCTCTACCGTGCTACCCTTTAAGTTTCAGCCATGTCGCGGATATGCCCGCTCGCGTGAGCGAAGCCATCGTTCTGCAAACCTACCCGTTCAAAGAATCGGATCTGGTGGTCAGTTTCCTGACGCGGGACCAGGGGAAGCTCCGTGGGGTCGCCAAGCGCGCCCGGCGCCCGAAAAGCAACTTCGGATCGGGCCTCGAGCGGCTCTCGCAGGTGAAAATGTCGTATTTCCAGCGGGAGACGCGGGAGCTGGTGAACCTGGATTCCTGCGAGCTAGTGCGTTCGCAGTTTGGCCTGCTGGCAGATTACGGCGTAGCTGTTGCGCTGGACTATCTGGCCGAGATTTCGGAGCAACTGTTGCCGCCAGGCGAGCCGAACGAGCGCTACTTCCGTTTGCTGCTGGCGGTGCTCGAGCACTTGAAATCGGGCGGGCCCGGCAGCGTGTGGCGCGCGGTGACGTATTTCAGTTTGTGGGCCGTGCGTTTGGCCGGGATTCTTCCGGAGCTTCACGTTTGCCTGGCATGCGGCAACTGGCTGGACAATCCGGAGGGGCGGGAAGCGGCGTTTTTCAGCCGGTACCGCACGGGCCTCTACTGCGTGCATTGCCGGAGAACGGCGGAGTTGGGAAAGACCTGGGAGTTGAGTTTGCCATCGCGGGACATCGCTGACGAGATGCTGCACATGCCGGTTGGGCAACTGGCGGGCGCGGAGTGGACGCGCGAGACGGGCGCCGATCTGCGGCATTTCCTGGTCAGGCAGATCGAGCACCACATCGAGCGGCGCTTGATCACCGCACCCGCACTGGAAGCTGCATAGGGAATGGATTCATACCAAGAGCTCATCTTCAAGCTAAAGAAGTACTGGTCGGAGCGCGGCTGCATCATTCAAGAGCCGTACGATCTGGAAGTGGGGGCCGGCACTATGTGCCCTGAGACGTTTCTGCGCGTGCTGGGGCCAAAGCCGTATCGCGTGGCGTATGTCCAGCCCAGCCGCCGACCCGCGGACGGCCGCTATGGCGAAAATCCCAACCGGCTTTACAAACACATGCAGCTGCAGGTGGTGCTGAAGCCATCGCCCAACGATGTGATCGACCAGTATCTGGGCAGCCTGGGCGCGATCGGCATCGATCTGCGAAAGCACGATATCAAGTTCGAGGAGGACAACTGGGAATCGCCGACGCTGGGCGCCTGGGGCGTGGGCTGGCAGGTGATGCTGGACGGGCTCGAGATTACGCAGTTTACTTATTTCCAGCAGTGCGGCGGCATCGATCTGGACCTGGTGCCGGCGGAGCTGACGTACGGGCTCGAACGTCTGGCGGCGTTTCTGCAAGTGAAAGACAGCGTGTACGACATCGAGTGGGGCGGCGGCGCGACGTATCGGGATGTGCGCTTCAACGACGAGCTGCAATTTTCGGTTTACAACTTCGAAATGGCGGATGTCGCGACGTTGTGGAAGCTGTTTGAGCTGCACGAAGGGGAGGCGGCGCGGTTGCTGGGGGAATACCGGAAGCTGGCAGCGGCGCTTGCTGACGCGCGCGGCTCGGAAACGGCTTCTGCGCCGCGACCCTCAGGGAGCGGTACGTCAGACGCCGAAAAGAAACGCTTTCCGCTGCTGCCGGCGTATGAGCATGTGCTCAAGTGTTCGCACCTGTTCAACACGCTGGATTCGCGCGGCGCAATTTCGGTGACCGAGCGCGTGGCCGTGATTGGGCGCGTGCGCAAGGTGGCGGTAGGCGTGGCGGGTGCGTGGATGGACCAGCAGGCGGCGCATAGCGAGGCCCATGAACCCGCGGCGGAGGCGGTCCGATGAGCCTGCCGTTTCTGCTGGAGATCGGGACGGAGGAGATTCCGGACTGGATGATTAAGGGCGCGCTGGAGAGCCTGC
>DATLVQ010000581.1:0-5966 GCA_035577325.1 Bryobacteraceae bacterium
GGACTATTCATTCCATACCCTTTGCGCGACTTGATCCCCGAGCTGCTGCGGAATCGCCCTAACAAAGCTGTCGATGTAATCGTGGTAACCGATGGCGAACGCATTCTGGGCATCGGTGATCAGGGCGCCGGCGGGCTGGGCATCTCCATTGGCAAGCTCTCGCTCTACACGGGCATTGGTGGTATTCGTCCGGAACGAACGTTACCGATCGTCTTGGATGTAGGCACGAACAACAAAGAACGACTCAACGATCCGGAGTACCTAGGCTGGCGTCATGAACGCATTACGGGCCAAGCCTATTACGACTTCGTCGATCAGTTCGTGCAAGCGGTCAAGCAGGAGCTACCGGGAACGTGCCTGCAATGGGAGGACTTTGCGACTCCGCACGCCCGACCCATCCTCAATCGCTATCGCGACGAATTGTTGACCTTCAACGACGACATCCAAGTGACCGCAGCGGTCGCACTGGGGGCAGTTATTGGTGCGGTCAAGGTGGCTGGAAAGAGTCTGAAGGAACAACAGATCGTCATGCTCGGGGCAGGTGGGAGCGGAATCGGTGTCGCTGATGGCCTGCGCGCGGCAATGAAAGGGGAAGGATTGTCTGAAGAGGAAGCGCGAAGCCGCTTCTGGGTCATTGACATAGATGGCCTGCTTCATTCAGGTCGAAAGAATCTCTCTCCTGAGCAAGCTGTTTATGCACAGCCGGAGAGCCGCGTTTCCGGCTGGCCCCGGACTTCCAACGGACACATCGGCCTGGCCGACGTGATCGGGAAAATCAATGCGACAACCCTGATCGGTTTCTCCACGGTTGGCGGTGCTTTCTCTGAGCCTATCGTTCGCGAAATGGCGCGAAAGGTCGAGCGTCCTATTATTTTTCCGCTCTCGAATCCCACCTCAAAATCCGAAGCAACGGCAGAGGACCTGATTCGTTGGACCGACGGACGCGCTCTGGTCGCGTCGGGTTCTCCATTCGCACCTGTCGACTACAACGGCCGCAAGATCACCATCGCGCAATGCAACAACGTTCACATTTTTCCAGCAATGGGACTTGCCCTTGTCGCTTCCGGCGCTCGCCGCGTGACAGAGCCGATGCTGCTCGCCGCAGCTCGCGCACTCGCCGCGAATTCGCCCGCCCTCAAAGATCCTTCCGCGTCCCTGCTTTCTCCCCTGAAAGACAGCAGGCGGGTCGCCAGGGATATTGCGGTCGCGGTTGGCATTGAGGCCCAAAAACAGGGCCTGGCTCCGAAGACCAGCGAAGACGAGCTGCGCCAACGCGTGCTGAAGGCGCAGTGGACACCAACTTATCCAAATTTTTCTCAATAAGGAGAGGGCTGCGATGAATCGCCATTTCAAGCAGTTTTCAGTTCCATCCTTTGCGACCACTTCAGGTTTTCTCCTGGCAGTGGTCGTGATGGTGGGTGCCCCATTGCTTGCCTCCACCGCGAACTTTGCCGTTCCCGACGACACCGCGCTGCGCATTCGTCTGGACGACACGCTGACCAGCGTGGATTCGAAAGTGGGCGATCCGTTCAGTGCAACCGTCGTTGATCAGGGCGAATACCGGAATGCTCGAGTGTACGGTCACGTCTCGGAAATCGACGTGTCCGGCAAGATCAAGGGTCATACCAGTATGGTCCTTCGCTTCGACCGACTGACTATGTCCGACGGCCGGCGCGCCCCAATTCACGCCGAAATCATTGAGCTCTATCACGCGCCTTCCGGCGAGAAAGTCGATGTGGAAGGTGCGATCGAGTCAGGTGGTCGAGGCCGCAAGAGCATCGAGCATACAGCGATCGGAGCCGGTGCCGGTGCTTTGCTGGGCGGAATATTTGGCGGAGGCAAGGGTGCGGGAATCGGGTCCATCATCGGCGGCGTTGGTGGGCTGGGCACTACTGCATTTCACGGGCATCAAAAAATCACACTCAACAGTGGACAGGAAATATTGATCCGCATCACCGGTCGCTGATTCAGCCCTAAGCTGAATTTTGGCACCGCAGCTAGAAGCCACAAACACAGCGCTCATTTTGCGCAAAAAAATCGGAAAGGAAAGCAAGTTTGTCATGTTCACGGTTCTGAATTTATCGTCGCCAAGTCTAGCGAGAACCGCTCGCTGTCTTAGCCTACTCGTGCTCTTCGCGACCGGCGCCGCCTGGGCCCAAACGACCTCGGACCCTACACTCGCTTGCGCCAGGGTGTCCTCCAATTTTCCGTCAATGACTTACGACGAGAACGTGCGGTACCTCGCAAACTCCGATTGTCGAACCAGCTTGCTTGCTCCGATCCAGTACATTCCACTCGGCCAAAATGAAAACAATTATCTCTCCTTTGGCTTCTGGATTCGGGAACGCGGCGAATACGTCAGCAACCCAAACTGGTCAGATCACCCTTCCGGAAATGCGTACCTGATGCAGCGCTACTTTCTGCATACCGATCTTCACTTGGGGGAACACTTCCGCTTCTTCGGTGAACTTGCCAGCAGCCTCGTGGACGGCAGGAACGGAGGACCGCGAACGAGCTTGGACGAGGAAAAGATGTACGTCCATCAAGGTTTTGTCGATCTCGGTCTTTGGAAGTCCGGGCAGAACAGTCTGACATTGCGGGCTGGAAGACAGGAAGTAGCGTTCGGATCGCAACTTCTCGTTTCGACTCGTGATGGCCGCAATATCCGCCGCAGCCTTGACGGGGCACGACTTACTTGGGTAAAGGGAGACTGGACCATTGATCTGCTTGCCGCGAGGCCAACACTAGAAAACGCGGACTACTTCGACAATCCACCCAACCATACGAGTAGTTTCTGGGCCGCGTATGCAGTCCATCCGTTCAGATTTCTGCCCCATGGAAACATCGATCTTTACTACATGGGACTAGATAACAAGAACGTGGCCTTCAGTGGAAAAGGAGCAGGTCGAGAGCAGAGAGAAACTATCGGCACGCGCCTGTGGGGAACGACCGAGCACTGGGATTACAACGACGAGCTCACGTTCCAATGGGGATGGTTCGATTCTGGCGACATTCGCGCGTGGGCGATTTCGACCGAGCACGGCTATCGCATGGAGCAAGCTCCTCTGAGCCCGCGGTTCGGCCTTCGGGCTGTTGCCTTCAGCGGTGATCAGAATCCATCCAGCCACAATGTCGGCACATTCAATTCCATTTACGAGAAAGGCCCTTACTTCAGTTACGCAGAGCTTTTCGCCCGGCGCAACTTGGTCGCGTTGCAACCCTCGGCGGAACTAAAACTTAGCAACTCCGTCTCTTTGACCTTTAACCCGGCCTTCTTCTGGCGGGAGAGCACGAGCGACGGTCTATACAGCGTCGGCAATGCAGTGATCGTCTCGGGTTCTAAAAGCAACGCGCGATATATCGCTACGCAGGTTTCTGCTCAAGCGCAGTGGCGGATGACTCGCAACCTGACCTGGTTCACGGAGTATGGCCACTTCTTTTCAGGCGATTTCCTAAAGCAGTCCACACCCGGCAAGAACATCAATTATTGGACCGGATGGTTGGATATGAGGTTTTGAGAACCGAACCGAATCCATTTGAGAGGAATAAAATGGGCGATTTAACCATAAGTCGGGTTAGCCAGTCTTCAGCTTCTAGCGGGAGCGTCGCGATTCCGAGCCACCCCGAAGTAAAGGCGACGATTCCTGTATGGAAGGCCTTAGCGCCTGTTGCTATTGCCATCGTCCTCGCTTTGTTCCCGGTGCCTTCTGGCTTAGCTCCCCATGCCTGGTACTTCTTTTCCATTTTTGTGGGCGTAATCGTCGGCCTGATCCTCGAACCATTGCCCGGCGCCGCCGTCGCAGTGATCGGGATAACGCTGGTCACCGTGCTCGCACCATTCGCGTTGTTTAGCCCGCAACAGTTAGCCGAGCCGGGTTTTCGTCCGGCAAGTGCTGCCCTCAGTTGGGGGCTATCTGGGTACAGCAATTCGACGGTGTGGCTCATATTCGGAGCTTTCATACTCGCGCTAGCCTACTCCAACACAGGACTGGGACATCGGATTGCGCTTGTCATTATCAAGCGTATGGGCAAAAGCACTCTTCTGCTGGGTTACGGCATAGCTCTTGCCGATACGATCTTGGCGCCATTCATACCTTCTCCTACCGCGCGCAGCGGAGGAATCATTTACCCCATCGCGAGCGATCTCGCTCTTGATTATGGTTCGAAGCCAAACGATCCCACTTCACGCCGGGTCGGGTCTTATCTCATGTGGGTTGCCATCATGACCACATGCGTGACGAGTTCGCTGTTTCTTACGGCCGCATCATTTAATTTGCTGGCCGCTGGATTTGTTGAAAAGCTTGCGCACATTGATTTGCGATGGACTGACTGGTTTATTACCGCCGCGCCGGCCATACTCCCGCTTCTCGTTCTCGTTCCCGTGCTGACTTACTGGCTCTATCCGCCAGAAGTGAAGAAGAACCCAGAAGTCTCACAGTGGGCAGCGACGCAACTTCAAAAGATCGGACCGCTCTCGCGAAACGAAATGATTTTGGCAGCCGTGGTTGTCCTCTCGCTCGTGTTGTGGGTTGCAGGAGGTACCTACGTCGGCGCCGCAACCGTTGCGGGGATTGCCGTCTCCCTGCTGCTGATCACCCGGGTTTTGACCTGGAATGACATCGCGGGGCACAAACGTGCCTGGACGACGTTCGCCTGGCTTGGCGCACTGATTGCGCTCTGTGACGGGCTCAACCGCGTTGGCTTCGTCAAATGGTTTGCTGATGGTATTGCAGCACATATGCACGGATTTTCCCCTCGCCTTGCAATGTTCATCCTGCTCGGCCTGTTCTTCGTGGCCCACTATGTGTTCGCCAGCGTGGACGCATACACGACCGCATTGCTGCCAGTGATTCTGCTGACTGGAGCTGCCATTCCCGGCATTCCCGTAAAGGAATTTGCCCTGCTGCTGTGCATGGAACTGGGAATTATGGGGGTCATCACGCCATTTGCAGATGCGGCCAGCCCGATCTACGCGAATAGCGGTTACCTGCCAGCTAAGGACTACTGGCGCCTCGGAACGATTTTTGGAGCGCTCTTTCTCGTCTTGTTCCTGGGAATTGGTGTGCCCTGGGCGTCGCTGCTCTGGGGGAAATGAATTTTAGGAGAGTTAAAAATATGACCGTGACAGCCGTCAATCAGTTTCGTGTCGAAGAGGACGCCTTAGGGAACGTGCAGGTTCCGGCGGAGCATCTGTGGGGCGCACAAACCCAGCGCTCTCACTTGAACTTTCCCATCGGCATTGAGCGCTTTCGCTGGGGCCGGCCCGTCCTTCGAGCCCTTGGCATTCTGAAAAAATGTGCGGCCTTGGCCAACGGGGAATTGGGCCAGCTTTCTAAGGAGAAAGTCGAACTGATCGTCCGCGCTGCCCAGGAAGTGATCGACGGCCGTTGGGACGACGAGTTTCCCCTGGTCGTTTTCCAGACAGGTTCCGGCACGCAGACGAACATGAATGCCAACGAAGTTATTGCCAATCGTGCGATCCAGCTTGCGGGCGGTGTCGTCGGTTCAAAGAAGCCCATACATCCGAACGATGACGTCAACCATAGCCAGTCATCCAACGACACATTTCCTACGGCGATGCACATCGCGACAGTAGAGGCAATCGAGCACAACTTGTTTCCTGCGGCCAGCCACCTGCGAGACGTACTCGACGGAAAATCGAAACAGTATCGCAATGTGGTCATGGTCGGCCGCACGCACCTGCAGGACGCGACTCCGCTAACGCTAGGGCAGTTGATCTCCGGTTGGGCAGCGCAGATCGATCAGGCGCTCGACGGCATTCGCCGGGCTCTTCCCGGGATTTACGCGCTGGCCATCGGGGGCACCGCAGTTGGTACCGGGCTCAATGCTGATCCGCACTTCGGGGAAGTAGCGGCACGGTGGATCGCGGAAGAAACCGGCCAGCCCTTTGTCTCAGCTCCCAACAAATTTGCCGCACTCTCGGCGCACGACGGCATGGTGGGCGT
>DATLVQ010000582.1:0-17190 GCA_035577325.1 Bryobacteraceae bacterium
CGACGCGCTCCCGATGCTCGACCTCCTCCGCCGAGATGGTTCTGCCGAGAACGGGCGCAACGCCCAGCATCGAGAAGAAGTTTGAGGCGACAAACGCACCCCGCGCCCTTTCCGGCTCGCCACCCGCTGTCAGCGTTTGCACGCCCCAGCCGGGCTTATAGAAGATCGTCATGTCCTCAAATGTCCGGTTTTGCGCCTTCCAAAGTTCGAAATCCCGGTAGGACGTGCTGCCGTCGTGATCCACATTCTGCCTGGCGTCGGTTTCCCGGAGCAACATCAGCCGATCCGGGTCTTTGTATGGAAACGGCCGCAGCAGAACGGCGTTCACCACGCTGAATATGGCCGTGTTCGCGCCAATCCCCAGCGCCAGCGTTAACACCGCAACCGCAGTGAAGCCCGGCGACTTGCGCAGCGTGCGCAATGCGTACCCCAGATCCCGCAGAATTGTTTCGATAATGGGAAGTCCGCGCCGCTCGCGATAGATTTCCTTCATCTGTTCGATGCCGCCAAAAGCGCGGCGCGCCGCGTAACGGGCTTCTTCGGCGCTCATGCCGTTGCGGAGATTTTCTTCCGTGAGCATCTCGAGGTGCGCGCGCAGCTCATCGTCCAGGTCCCTCTCCGGACGTCGTTTTACGAAAAGCCCACGGGCGCGGTAAGCCAAAACGCGCAGCCAGGACATAGCCATCACTCCTTTAGCTTATCAACAGGAGAATAGCCGCTTTGTGATCGGGTGTCAATCGTGGGTTTGCCCGCCGGGGCTCAGCCGCCGTTTACGCCGTCCAGCTTGTGGTACCCGCTGCCGTAATAGACCAGCGGCCGGCCCTCGCGATGGCGCACGCCTAGTACTTCGGCGATCAGGATCGCGTGGTCGCCCGCATCCACAAGACGATGCATCCGGCACTCGAGCGATGCCAGCACTCCTTGAATCAGCGGCACTCCCTCGTGGCCCGCATGCCATTCGATACCATCGAAACGGTTCTGCCCGCGGCGTGCGAAATGGGCGGAGACTTCGTGCTGGCCTTCGCTCAGAACGTTGATGGTCAGATGTTCGGTCCCCCGCAAATGCTCCAGCACCTTGGCGCGATGGTCCACGCATACTAGAACCAGCGGGGGATCGAGCGAAACCGACGTGAACGAGCTGGCCGTCATGCCGTGCGGGCTGCCGCCGGCGTCAAGCACCGTAACAACGGTCACTCCAGTGGGAAACTTCGCGCAAGTGCGGCAAAACTCGGCTTTATCGACGCCCGGCGGAAGCGTCTTTTGAGCCTTGCTTGACATGTCAATAAGCCTAATCTTATCATGATGTTGTCCTTGAGTAGGGGAGGGTGCTTTGATCAAGCTGGACATTATCAACGAAGTTGTCAACAGAACCGGCATCACCAAGACCAAGGCGGAGATGGCGGTCGAGACCGTTTTTGAGACCATGAAGAAGGCGCTCGAGCACGGCGACCGCATTGAGTTGCGCGGTTTCGGCGTCTTCAACGTGAAACCTCGCAAAACGGGCATCGGCCGGAATCCCCGGACGGGTGCGGAGGTATCCATCCCTCCCGGAAAAGCCGTCCGATTCAAGCCCGGCAAGGAGCTGCAAACTCTGCAGTAGAGTCCGCAACGGATTATCGTGTCCTCGCAGGATCTCTCACCGGGATACTATCCTTCTGCCGCCACCAATGGTGTTCATCCGCGCGCGCTCGCGCCAGCGAAGTTCCGCCAGCGCTACTGGCTGCACGCGCTGATGTTCGCGTTGACGCTTGCCAGCACCACCATTGTAGGTTCGCGCATGCAGGCCAACTTTGACCGCAATCTCCCGTTCTTCGATCTGGAGCGAGATATCGCCGCGTTTGCGCTGCTGTGGCGCAATCCCATGCTGCTGCTGCCGGGGTTGCCGTTCTCGTTGACGCTGCTGACGATCCTGCTGGCCCACGAGTTCGGCCACTTCTTCGCTTGCGTCTACTATCGTATTGACGCCAGCCTGCCGTATTTTTTGCCCGCCCCCACTTTCACCGGTACCCTGGGCGCCTTCATCCGCATCCGCGCGCCGATTTATAGCAAGCGCGTGCTGTTCGACGTGGGTGTCGCGGGCCCCATCGCAGGTTTCGTGTTCCTGCTGCCTGCGCTGGCCATCGGGCTGGCCTTCTCGAAGATCATTCCCGGCATCAGCCATCAGGGCGCATTTTCATTCGGGACGCCGGCCTTGCTCTGGTTGCTGGAGCGGGCTGTTTTTCCGGGCGTCCCAGTCTCCGATGTCTACCTTCATCCGGTGGCGCGCGCCGCCTGGATTGGTATTCTGGCCACCGCGCTGAACCTTCTGCCCATCGGCCAGTTGGATGGCGGCCACATTCTCTATTCGATGGTCGGGGATCGCCACAAGCTGATGTCGCGTGTCTTTGCCGCGCTGCTGGTGCCGATCGGCATCTTTTTTTGGTCCGGCTGGCTGGTTTGGGCGGTTCTTCTGCTATTGTTCGGCATGCGGCATCCTGCGATCTACGATCCAACCGATCTCGGTCCCGGACGCAAACGGCTCGCATGGTTGTCGCTATCTATTTTCCTGGTCTGTTTCACGCTCGCTCCTATCTCCTATACCGGCGGGTTCTGACCGGCGCATGAAAATCACCGCCACCATCATCACGCTAAACGAGGAGCGCAACATCGCGCGCGCCATTGAGAGCCTGCGGTGCTGCGATGAAATCGTACTGGTGGATTCCGGATCAGTCGACCGCACCGTTGAACTGGCCGCCAAGCTGGGCGCGCGCGTCGTCGAAAGCCCCTGGCACGGTTATGCCGCGCAAAAGAACTATGCCGCCGAACAAGCCACGCACGATTGGATTCTTTCCCTCGATGCCGACGAAGCGCTGAGCGAATCGCTCGAAGCCGAGATCTGGATCGTGAAAAAGAAGGGCCCATCTTACGACGCTTACACCATGCCGCGTTTGGCGCAGTACTTGGGCCGCTGGATCCTTCACAGCGGCTGGTATCCGGACCGTAAGATCCGGCTGTACCATCGCGCCAAGGCGAAATGGGTCGGCGATTTCGTCCATGAAAGCGTTCAGGTCAACGGCCGCGTGGGACACCTCGAATCCAATCTGCTGCATTTCACTTGCGACTCGCTCTCCGAGCATCTTAAGACCATGGATCGCTACACTACGCTCGCGGCCGAAGAGCTGGTCTCGCGCAAACAGAGGATACTCTTGAGGAACATGATCCTCGATCCCGCCTGGACTTTCACCAAGACCTACTTTTTCCAGCGCGGCTACAAGGACGGTCTCGAAGGCCTGACCATCGCCTACATGGCGGCGCTATATACGTTTCTGAAATACGCCAAAGCGCGTAACATGAGCTGAACATTTTGAGGGGGACAGCCGAGCAGAAATGACCGTCCTGCCTTTGATGCGAATCCTCCATCTCGATTCCGGAACCGAAATGCGCGGCGGTCAGTGGCAGGTGTTGCGCCTGATCGATGGGTTGCGCGCTGCCGGCCATGAATGCGCACTGCTGGCCCGCGCCGGATCGCCGCTCTCGGCCGAGGCGCGTCGCCGCGGAGTCGATGTCAGCGCCTGGACCCTGCGCTCCATCTGGAAACGCAGCCGCGCCGCCGATCTAACCGGCGACATCACGCACGCGCACGACGCGCGCTCGCATACCGCCGCTGCCATGACAGGAATTACGCGCCTGGTCGTTTCACGCCGCGTGGCGTTTCCCGTGCAGCCAAATCCCGTCTCCAAGTGGAAATACCGCCACGCCGTGCACTACATTGCTGTTTCGCAACTGGTGAAGCAGACCTTGCTCGATGCCGGAATCGCCCCGTCGCGCATCAGCGTGGTGTATGATGGCGTGCCCATGCAGCCGCTGGCAAACGGCTCCGAGATTCTCGTTCTCGAAAGTCAGGACCCGGGGAAGGGAACTGCTCTTGCGCTCCAGGCGGTCAAGCTGGCCGGTTTCGAAGCTCGCGCCTCTCGAGATCTGGAACACGATCTCGCCCACGCTGGCTTGTTCGTCTACATCACGCAATCGGAGGGCCTCGGATCTGCCATCTTGCTGGCCATGGCGGCGGGTGTCCCGGTGATTGCAAGCAATGTGGGCGGGGTTCCGGAAATCATCGAGCATGAATCGAACGGCCTGCTCACCGCGAACACGCCCGACGCCATCGGCGCCTCCGTCCGGCGATTGATGCAGGATCGCGCACTGGCGCGGTTGCTCGCTGCCCGGGCGCACGCGCTGGTTCAACAAAAATTTTCGGTGGAACATATGGTCGCCGGCACCATCGCTGTTTATGAGGCTCTGGCTTGACGCTCGCAGCGTTCTTCGCCATCCTCGCGGGCCTCATCCTCGGCAGCTTCCTCAACGTTTGCATCTACCGCCTGCCGCGCGACCTTTCGGTAATTTCCCCGTCGCGCTCATTCTGCCCGGCGTGCGAGCACCAGATTGCCTGGTATGACAATATTCCGGTGGTCAGCTATCTGCTTCTCCGCGCCCGCTGCCGCCATTGTGGCGCTCACATCCCTCTTCGCTATCCAATCGTCGAGCTTTTGACCGCCGCGCTGTTTTTTGCCATCGTGAGCGCGCTCGGCCCTACCGTGGTCGCCGTCAAGCTGTGCATATTGGTTGCGTTGTTGGTTGGCCTGACGTTCTCCGATCTCGAAGAGCGCATTCTCCCCGATGAATTTACGCTTGGTGGAACCGCGCTCGGCATCGTGCTCGCCTGGTTCATCCCCGTGGACGACATGATTGCCCAGTCGCTGTTGTTGGTTTGCGGCATCCAACCGGGCCCGCATTGGACCTCCCTCGCCGAATCGGTGCTCGGCGCCGGACTCCCCGCCGGGAGCCTATGGCTCGGCGGTCTCCTCTTCGAGAAAATCCGCCACAAGGAGGGCCTGGGATTAGGCGACGTAAAGATGATGGCCATGGTAGGCGCTTTCCTCGGGCTGCGCGCCACTTTGCTCACTCTGATCCTCGGATCGGTCGCCGGCTCGGTGATCGGGCTGATCTATATCAAGCTGGCGAAAAAAGATGCGGGCAGCTACCAGTTGCCGTTCGGCACGTTCCTCGGATTCGCCGGCATCTTCGTCGCCTTGGCCGGCGGGCGCGTCATTCGCTGGTACGCCGGCTTATTGTGATAGTGAACGAACATTAGGAGTGCGTGATGCAACTGAATCCCCATCTCGCCTTCAACGGCCAGTGCGAAAGGGCCTTCAAGTTCTACGAAGAGTGTCTGGGTGGCAAAATCCTCTTCATGATGACGTACGGCGATTCGCCCCTGGCCGAACAAACGCCGCCCGGCTGGCGCAGCAAGATCATCCATGCTACGTTCGCCTTGGGTGACGATCGGTTGACCGGCGCCGATATTACCACGGACCGCTATCAGAAACCGCAGGGCATCTCCGTGATGCTCAGTATCGGCGCCCCGGCGGAAGCGGATCGCATCTTCGCGCTGCTGTCAGAAAAAGGTGAGGTGCAATTGCCCATCCAGGAAACCTTCTGGGCGCTGCGTTTCGGCCTGCTCGTTGATCAATTCGGCACGCCGTGGATGATCAATTGCGGAAAGCCGGCCTGACGCGTGCACAGCGATTTTGCCGGGTTAACCACGAGATTGCCTGGCGCTTACGTCTTGCAGTGCTCGGCTTTAGATGAGCCGGGCGCTCCGTCGGCCCGATCGAGCATTTCGCGCACGCAGCGCGCCAGCGCCAGCGGCGTGAAGGGCTTCTGCAGGAAGGCTTCGTGCTTGCCCAGGCTGCCGCTGCGCACGATCGAGCTTTCGGTGTAGCCGGAAATGTACAGTATCTGGATTTCCGGCCGTTCTGCTTTCAGTTTTTCCGCGAGCTGCCGGCCACCCATCTGCGGCATGATGACATCCGTGATCAAAAGATGAATGCGTCCCTTGCGCTGGCGGAACAGATCGAGCGCTTCGATTCCACTCGCCGCCACCAGCAGTTCATATCCCTGTTTCTCCAGCGTGCGGCGCACCAGCCTGCGCACCGCTTCTTCGTCTTCCACGATCAAGATGGTTTCCGTGCCCGCTAGGGCTCTCGACTGCCCGTTCTCGGCCGCGTCCTCGGTCACTACTTGGTTCACCGCCGGAAAATAAATCTTGACGCACGTTCCTTGCCCTGGCTCGCTGTAAACCGCGATATCGCCGCCGCTTTGCTTCACGATCCCAAAGACCGTTGAGAGCCCCAGCCCCGTCCCGTGGCCCTGCGCCTTTGTCGTAAAAAAAGGCTCGAAGAGATGTGACCGCGTCTGCGCATCCATGCCGCTGCCGGAATCGGTCACTGCCAGCATCACGTAGCGACCCGGTTTCAGTGACTTGCGCGAAGCCGCATACTCCTCATCCAGCTCTACATTTTGCGTTTCGAGAATCAACGTTCCGCCGCCCGGCATGGCATCGCGCGAATTCACCGCCAGATTCAGAATGACCTGTTCGAGCTGTCCCGGATCCGCATGCACTTTACCCAAATCCGATCCAGCGACGATGCGCAGCTCGATGTGCTCGCCAATGAGCCGGCGCAGCATGATCGCGGTGCCGGTGACGATCACGTTCAAGTCGAGAACCTTGGGCCGCACCACTTGTCTGCGGCTGAATGTCAGCAGTTGCCGCGTCAGGTCGGCAGCTCGCTCGCCCGCTTTCATGATCTGCTCGACCGAACTGCGGTTTTCGTCGTCCTCTGACAAATTGCCCAGCAACATCTGGCTATAGCCGTTGATGATGGTCAGCAGATTATTGAAATCGTGGGCGATGCCGCCCGCCAGCATGCCCACCGCTTCCATTTTCTGCGCCTGCCGCAGCTGGTCTTCGAGCTGTTTGCGGCGCGTACCGTCCTGCGGAACGATCAGGGCCGCCCGCCGGTCGCCAAAGCGGATTCGATGCACCAGCATGTCCACTTCCACCGTCTGACCGTTGCCGAGAATGTGGCGAATTTCAACAAAACCGGGCGAACCGAGTTGATCTTTCCGAATGGCGTCGGTCACCTGCACGCGATCCTCGTGGGGAACGATATCCGTCAACCGCTTCTCGCGAAAGTCATCGCGGCTGTACCCGTATTTATCGATTGCGGCTTGATTGACCTCGAGGAATGTAAGCGTCTCGGCATCGACAACCAGCATCGGCTCGGGGCTGTCCTCGAGCAAAAGCCGAGCGCTCTCAGGGTCGGTCTGCCGCTTTCGGCCAACGCCCATCAGGTCAGTACCTCGCTCCCTGGGCAGCCTTCAGCCGCGACGAGATCCGCGTATCTCCCCGGTTGAAAGTGACGGCTTCGCGCTTTGCGGATTACCTGCAGATGCTCGACGAATGGGATGGTGAGGCCCCCCTGTACGATGTCCGCGCACTCAGGATACTCGATGACCGCGCGTCATTTCGAGTCCAAGATGGAGTTTACTGTTTCAAATTTAACACACGGCCTCATGCGTTCAGCCTATTGTTTCGAGCCAATTGTGCGAAAAGATCCAAAGTTTTGCGAATTCCTACGTGGAGTGGCGTCTGCGGAATTCCCGGAACATGACTGCGGAGTTGCGACCCGTCCATTCGGAACGCCACCGGTACCTGCGGCCCACTGGCCGTAATCAACTTTGCTGCGCCCGGCCATAGCCGGTCTATTTCGTCAATCAGGCTCTCCATGGTTGTAACCGCGCCCTCCAGATTAAAAACATGGGCGCCCTCCACTGGCGCCAGGAGGCAGCGCACAAAAGTTTCCGCCACATCTTCTACGTACTGCAAATCCATATGGCCCGTCAACCGGATCTGGAACGGCCGCCCGAGCACCACCGACTTCATGGCGAGAGTGGGATCGGCAGTGAGCCCGTCGTCGCGGCCGACGCCAAAGACGGTCCAGGGCCGCAGTCCAATGCTGGAGATTCCATTCACCCCATAAAACACGCGCGCGCTGCCCTCGTTGCTCTGCTTGAAAACACCGTAGTGCGTTTCGGGCTTGAGCGGATCGGCTTCGTTCAGTTTCCTTGTCCCGTAGGCTTCCTCGGGCCCCCACACCGCCGAAGAACTGGCATAGACTATGCGAACCGGGCGGCCTGCATCGCGCGCCGCTTCGAAAACATTGAGCGTGCCGATCACGTTCACTAGCGCGCCGGCAACGGGGTTGGCCTGGCAAAACGGCATGAGGCGCGCCGCCAGATGCACGATGTGAGTAATGCCCTCATCCTTCACCAGCGCTTTGACGCGCGCCGTATCTTCGATATCCCCTTTGCGGATGGCCAAGCGCGCCACCTGCTCCGTCGTGGCGATCAAAGAGAGTCGTCGCGGATTTGAATCGAGATCGTAGACCGTCACGTCGAGTCCTCGATCCAACAGCGCCTTCACCGTCCATGCGCCGATACAACCCTGTGCCCCTGTGACTAGGATTTTCACGCTGCTCCTTGGACTCCGAATCGCCGGCGCTATTTCTCCCGCGCCGCTCCCGGCAGTTTATCTTGAAAGCTTATGAAAATTACGAATCTTAGCACGGCGGTCATCGAGTCGAATTTCGACTGGACCATCGTGAAGATCGAAACCGACGAAAAGATCGCAGGGTTCGGCGAGGCTTTCCTTGGCCCCGGCCTAACCGCCGTGATTCATGAGTTCGCCGCCATTCTGATTGGCGAAGACCCGGTGTCCATCGATCGCCTGTTGCGGCGCATGCATGCCAGCACAGTCTACGCCTCGCCGGGCTTGGTGTTCCATGCAATCAACGGCATCGAGACCGCCTTGCTGGATCTCATCGGCAAGAAGTACAAGCAGCCGGTCTGGCAGATTCTAGGCGGCAAATACCGCGACCATGTGCGCGTCTATGCCGACTGCCACGCGGGCGAAGCGCTCGAGAGCATCAGCCCGATGCTCCTGCCTCGAACGCCCGCGTGGATGAGTAAGGCGAGCGACGAGAAGCGGAAGAGCGTAGCAAGCCTTAAGCACCATGGCTGGGATGCTTCGAGCCAGAGCCGTCTCGCACCCGAGTCATACGCGCGCCGCGCTACAGAAATGGTGGCCCGCGGCTTCCGCATTCTGAAGTTTGACGTCGATGTCCCCACTCCCTACGAAACCGACGAGTACAACCGCGATCTCAGCGCGCCCGAGATCGACCACATGGCCTCGCTCGTGGCTGCCACGCGGGCGGCCGTCGGTCCGGAAATAGGCCTGGCCATCGATTGCCACTGGAATTACAGCTTACAGGCCGCGATCGATCTGGCGCGCGCCGTCGAAAAATATAGGCTGATGTGGCTGGAAGATCCTGTGCCGCCCGAGAATATTCGCGCCATCGGAGCGGTGCAGCGCAATACGCGCACGCCCATCGCCACCGGCGAAAATCATTATCTGCGGTTGGATTTCGAACGCCTCATCACCGAGGGCGGTCTGCGCATCCTGGCGCCGGACGTCCAGAAAATCGGACTCTGGAACGGCCGCAAGCTGGCCGATCTCGCCGACCTTCACTACGTGAACCTCACATTCCACAATATCAGCAGCCCGCTGGGAACCATGGCCGGCGTGCACCTCGCGGCCGCCGTACCCAATGTTCTGGCGCTCGAATGGCACGCCGCCAGCGTTCCGTTTTTCAATGACCTGGTCAAAAACGTGGTCGAGCCGTTGATCCAAAAGGGCAAGATCGCAGTGCCCGACCGACCCGGTCTGGGAATTGAACTGGACTTGGACGTGGCCCACCGCTACCGCAAGCCAGGCGAAAAATTCTTTGAATGACGTGATTGTGATTAGGCATCTGGATGAATTCGCCCTCTCCAACCGTGCTATTTTTGTCTAACCCGGCTGATTTCATGGCGTTATCCCGTACCGTTGGATGCCCAAAACCGCCGTTCGACCGTCGAGTATCCCCATACAAGCAAGAAAAGAAGCAGCTTAATTCATTCAGGTAGTCCCCCGATGCCTGGTGGACTATACTTGAACATCGCGCCACGGATACCGTAAGCATGTCCATTCGCTGTGTCTTGTGCGAATGCCTGTAACTAAAAGGGAAGAGAGAGGATATGCACAAGCCGATCAAGTACGCAGAGAAAGCGTTGACCGTCGTCGCCGGAGCGGCATGGACCGTATTCGACAAGCTCAACCAGATCCACCAGAATCCCTCTTTTACGCCCAAATGGTCTGAAAAACCGCTTCTGAAATCCTACCAGAAGACCAAACCGCCGCTGGGCTGGCCGCGTGAAACCGATTCACTGTGCCCCCGGTGCATTCCCGAAATCCGCAAAGAGATCCTGGACGGCAAGCGGGATTACAGGATCCTGTTGAAGGAAAAAGTCGGCGAGATCAAAGCCAAAGTCATCGAACGCGACGGCAAGATTCTGATGGTGAAGGATTGCCCGGTTCATGGCCATTTCGAAGACGTGATGGCCATCGACACGGCGTTTTTCAAGCACCTGGAAGATGTATTTCCGGGGCGGGACATCCCGGCCCACAACGACGAAAAGCTGCACAACCATGGATCGAGCACTATCAAGCACGGACGTGGATCGGTCCTGACCGTCGATTTGACCAATCGTTGCAACATGATGTGCGACCCCTGCTTCATGGATGCCAACCAGGTTGGGTTCGTTCATGAACTGAGCTGGGAGGACATCCAGACGCTGCTGGACAACGCCATCTCCATCAAACCGAGACGCCAGATGTCAGTACAGTTCTCGGGTGGGGAGCCCACGCTTTCGCCGTACTTTCTGGACGCTGTCCGCTATTCGCGCAAAGTGGGATACAACAGCGTGCAGGCGGCCACCAACGGCATCGAGTTCGCCAAGGATTTCGAGTTCGCCAAAAAAGCCGCGGAGGCCGGGCTGCGGTACGCGTACCTGCAATTCGACGGTATCGGCAACGCCGCCAACTCGCATCGCAAGGTCGGCAATTTGTTCGATGTGAAGCTGCGCGCCATCGAAAACCTGCATAACGCGGGCGTCGAAATCGTTCCGGTGACGACCATTCTCAACGGGATCAATAACGAGCAGGTGGGACGCATCGTCGAGTTCGCGCTCGATAATCCCAAAAAGATTTCGTTCTGTTCCTTCCAGCCGGTTTCATTCACGGGCCGCGATGAAGCCATCACGGACGAGCGCCGCCATGCGCAGCGCTATACTCTTTCGCACCTGGCGCACGACGTGAAGAACCAGACGGGTATCGGCGAGCCCGCCCGCGACTGGTTCCCCATCTCCTTCATGAGCACGTTCTCCGACTGGGCCGATCTCGTGCATGGTCCGCAGCATGACTGGGGACAATTGAGTTGCGGCTGCCATCCCAACTGCGGTGTCGGTCTCGCCATCATGATCGATAAAGAAACCAAGGAGCGGGCGCCGGTGACTTCGTTCCTGAACGCCGAGCGGCTCTCCAAAGACGTAGCGCGCGTGAATGACGCCGCGCGCGGCAAGTTCCTTTCAGTGGTAGGCGTGGCGCTCTCGCTGCTGCGCAACTACGATCCGTTCAAATCGCCGCGGCATTTCCGCCTGACCGACCTGCTGACAAAATTCGACAAGTGCTTCGGCGCAACCGGCCGTAATTACGGCAAGGTTTCGGGCGACCGCACTATCGCCGACATCGAGAAGCGGCGCAAGGACCGCTGGAACTTTCTGTTCATTGCCGGCATGTGGTTCCAGGATCTGTTCAATTACGATTTCCGCCGCACCGAGCAGTGCATCATTCCCTACGCCACCCAGGAAGGCGAAATTTCCTTCTGCGCCTATAACACGGGCGTGGGCTGGCGCAACATTATCGAGAAAATGCACATGACCGCCACGCTCACCAAATGGTATGAGGAACACGGGCGGCACGAGATTTTCGCAGGCAATCATGCCGTGCCGCTGGCGCCTGCCGAGCATCACCTGATCCTGAACGCCGAGGCCGTAGCGGCCGGCGAGCAGCACGATCTCGACAAGCTTGGTATCGCCAAGAACGCGCGCGAAGAAAAAATTCGTGAGCGCAATGAAAAGATGCGCCAGGAAGGTCTCCAGAACGAGCACATGATGAAGCTCTATCGCCAGGTCGTGCTGAAGGAGAAAACGGAAGACGCCGGGTTCGTGCCACTCAACGGTATCGCCGGCCTGAAACCTACTGCACCCAAAAAGCCGGCCGATGATCGTGAAGCGGTCGGTTCCTTTGGCGACTAGAGCTATTTCGAACTGCAATCCTTTGGAGAGCCGCCGGGAGCGATTCCGGCGGCTTTTTTATTGGTAGCGCGGATGGGCACGCGCCTGGCCCCCGCGGTCGGCGGCCAGCGGCGGAGCGGTAGCACTTCCTGCTTAAGCTAAACTGAGAAGCATGCCTCGAGCTGAGGCGGAGATCAAAGAAATATGGGCGATCTTGCGGCGCGTCGCCGAGCGGCAATCCGCCGCCGAAGCGCGCATGGACCGCGCCGATGAGCGCATGGACCGTGCCGAGGCCCGCGCTGCGCAGATGGATGCGCGTTTCGAAAAGCGCATGCGGGGCTTCGAAAAGCTCGTGAAAATCGGGATGCGCGAACTCGCGGACTTGCGCAAGTTCGCCCGCCAGTTGGACGAGCGGACGGATCACAAGATCAACGCCCTGATTGACGCGCAGCAGCGCACCGAAGCCAGCCTGCGCGCGTTCCTCGACAGCCGTCGCAGCCGCAACGGTCATAGTGGTGGCCGCGGCAAGTAGAGCGGCCTTCCGGCTATCATGATACAGAGTGGCCGGCGTCTACATCTCCTATCCGTTCTGCGCGCAGAAGTGCACCTACTGCAACTTCGCCTCAGGCGTGTTTCCGCGCGATCTGGAGCCGCGATATCTGGACGCGCTGCGCCGGGAAATTGCCGCCTGCAAGTGGCAGTGGCGTCCCGAAACCGTGTATCTCGGCGGGGGCACGCCCAGCCTGATCGGTCCCGAAGCCCTGCAGGCCCTGCTCGCGGTTATTCCCGGCGGGCCCTGGAGCGAAGCCACGATGGAAGCCGCGCCCGGCACGGTGACGCCGGAGCGGATTCACGCGTGGCGTGAGTGCGGCATCAACCGTGTCAGTCTGGGCGTCCAGAGTTTTGTTCAGAGTGAAATCGCGCGCACTGGCCGCAAGCACACCCCCGCCATCGTGGAGCATGAAGTTGCATTGCTGCGCAAGCACGGCATCCGCAACATCAATATCGACTTGATCGCCGGGCTGTCCGGACAGACGGCCAATTCTTGGCGCGAATCGCTCGACTGGATCGAGCGCCTTGCGCCTCCGCACGTTTCCGTCTACATGCTCGAAGTCGATCAGGACAGCCGCTTGGGCAACGAAGTTCTCCTCAACGGGAAGCGCTACGGCGCCCCGGAGATCCCGTCCGACGAGCTGACCGCTGAGTTATACGGGACCGCCGTGGCGCGGCTCGCCGCACTGGGTACGCCTCGCTACGAAATCTCGAACTTCGCCAGGCCCGGCTGGGAATCGCGCCACAATCTGAAATACTGGCGTCTCGCGCCCTATGTGGGGTTTGGCGCCGACGCGCACTCGTTCGATGGCTCGCGGCGCTCGCAGAACATTGAAGGCGTGGCCGACTACGTAGAACGTGCATCACCGGTGATTGAATCCACGCCCGCGCATCCCGAAGACGAAAAATTCTTTGTCGGCCTGCGGCTCACCGAAGGCGTCCGCCCCAGCGCCGAAGAATGGCGGCAATTTGAAGCCCCCATCAGCCGCTTCCTCGGCGAAGGGTTGCTCGAGAAGAGCGGTGGCACCCTGCGCCTCACCGATCGCGGCGTGCTGTTCTCCAACGAAGTATTTCAGGAGTTTCTGACGACATGACGATCGACCTGCGCAGCGACACTGTCACTAAACCCACGCCCGCCATGCGGCGCGCCATGGCCGAAGCAGAAGTGGGTGATGACGTTTACGGCGAAGATCCCACCGTCAACCGCCTGGAGCAGCGCGCTGCCGAGATCGCCGGTAAGGAAGCCGCGATGTTCGTGCCCACCGGCACCATGGGCAATACCATCGCCGTCAAACTGCACACCGAACACGGCCAGGAAGTCATCTGCGAGGCGCGCGGCCACGTCTTGAATTACGAATTGGCCATGATGGCGTGGTTCTCCGGCTGCGTTGCGCGCCCCATTTACTCGGAGACCGGCATTCTTCGCTGGGACCAGATCAAGCGCGAGATCCGTCCGCTTGGCCCGCACTGGGCGCCGACCGGCCTGATCGAAATCGAAAACACGCACAATATGGCCGGCGGGACCGTCTATCCGCTGGATGTAATCCGCGAGATCGCGGACGGCGCGCGCGAACTGAGTCTCAAAGTTCACATGGATGGCGCGCGCGTGTTCAACGCCGCCGAGGCGCTAGGCCGCCCGGTGCGCGAGATCGTGGCGCCGGTGGATACCGTGATGTTCTGCCTGTCGAAGGCGCTGGGCGCGCCCGTAGGCTCGATGCTCGCCGGGACAAAAGCCGACATCGCGCGCGCGCGGCTCTATCGCAAGCGGCTGGGCGGCGGCATGCGCCAGGCGGGTGTGCTGGCGGCGGCGGGATTGATTGCGCTTGAAGAGCATCCGGCTTTGCTGCGCCGCGATCACGAAAACGCGCGCTGGCTCGCAGGCGAACTGGCGAAGATCCCCGGCATCGCCATCGACGCGAAGAAAGTCGAGACCAATATCCTGATCTTCGACGTCAGTGGCACGGGCCTCTCAACTGGCGAGTTCAGCACACGCCTCAAGTCGCATGGCGTCCTGTTCAACGGCATCAATGTCCGGGAGATGCGCATCGTCACGCATTACGATGTGGACCGCGCCGCCTGCGAGCAAGCGCTCGCGGCTATCGAACAGGTCGCGGCCGGGGCTACGGCGGGAGCTCACGCGGACTGATCGGTAGCGCCTGAAAGGTGCGTTGACTGAATCATCGAGCATCGCTAGGGAGCACGCGGAAATCCCTAGCAGCGGTGCCTCCGCAGGCCGGACAAAACCCCGTTCCCTTGCAGTTCCACCATTTTGGCTCGAAGAATTGAGGCGGAGGTTTAACGCCAGACCCGTAGCACTCGGCACACTTTCCGTTCGAGTCGGCCTGGCATGAGATTATGTCGAATAGTGCCTGAAAAGTTGTGCCCCGGGCGATTGATCGATATGCATCTTCTCGAGTACTACAATACGTATTATGGCGAAATTAACGCTTAGTATCGATGCTGAGGTGGTGGAAAAGGCTAAGCGATATGCCAAGTCGCGGCGGGTCTCGGTTTCTAAGCTGGTCGAACGTTATCTGGACCTGCTTTCGAAGTCATTCCAGACGCCGTCCGACTCTCCGGTATTGCACTCCTTTCGCGGAGCCCTCAAAAAAGCAAAGGTGCGAGCCTAAAGCCCTCACTTCAGATAAGTCTTCACATCCGGATTCAGCAACGCCTTGATCTCCGGCTTGTCGAGATCCTGTTTCGTGATCACGCGCGCGCTCAGGTCAATCCGCTTGGGCGGCGTCTTGCCGTGCAGTTTATCCACTAGCGTCTGCACGGCTTCGTAGCCGATGCGAAAAGGATCTTGCGCGACAAGCGCGTCAATAGTGCCGCGCTTCAGGTCCTCCACCATGCCTTCGCTCGCGTCGAAAGCCACAAATTTGATCTTTCCCGCCAGCTTGCGTGAGTTCAGCGCTAGCGCCGTGCCGACCGAACTCGGCTCGGTCGACGCAAAAATGCCGTCAAGATCGGGATGCGCGGTCAGGATATTCTCCGCGGCCGCCATGGCCTTCGAGCGGTCCGACATCCCGTACTGCTTCTGCAAAATGTGAATCTGCGGAAATTCCTTGGCCATGCAGTCTTCAAAGCCGTGCTCGCGCTCCATGGTCGAGGAGCTGCCGGGAACGTGCAGCACCATCGCTATCGACCCTTTGTTGTGCAGCAACTCCGCCAGCTTGCGCGCCGCCATCTCACCGGCCGCGTAGTTGTTGGTGGCGACGAACGTCATGTAGTTGGTCGACTCGACGCCCGAGTCAAACACTGTAACCGGTACACCTTCTTTCGCCGCGCGGTCGAGCGACGCATTCAACGCCGTGCGGTCCTGCGCCGCCAGCGCCAACCCGTCCACATGGCGCGCGATCATGGAATCGACGATTTCGATCTGGCGGCTGTAGTCGGTCTCGGTGGCAGGGCCGTTCCACAGCACATCGACACCAAGATCGTGCCCCGCCGCCATGGCGCCCGCGTGAATTGACACCCAGAACAAGTGCGACGTGGCTTTAGGGACAACAGCGATCAACTTCTTGCGGTTGGTGGTGCAAGAGAGAAGCGTGAGGCAGAGCAGGACCATCGATGCGGAAGCGCAAAGGCGCGGCATCGCAACGAGACCGTTGCGGAAACCGGTCGCGGGGCTTTGCAACTTTGAACTGCTGCGCGGCGATCTTGTCATATTTGTCATTGAGATCTCTTACATCTCCGATCAATGTAATCGCATTTTGGCACAACGGTCGCCGCCCCTTACCCTCTCCCCCATCCTCGAAAATCCAACCCCTCGGGCGTCTCGACTTCCCGCCAGCCCATGCACCCGAGCGATTGCAGGCTCGGGTCGCGTTTCACCCAATCTGCGAGCAGCGCCGAAAACGCCGGCCCGGCAATGGCCGCCACCTCGAGGAACAGGGCATTGGCATCGGCGCCGATGCGTTTTGCGGCGTGATAGAGGAGTGTCAGGTACACCAGCGTATCGCGCGCGTCGCCGGAAGCCAGATCGTCGATGGCGTATGCGATCACGCCCAGCCGGATCGCGTGCTCCGACTTTTCGCGCATCCCTAAGACCGCCTGCCGCCTGCCCAGCCCCAGCAATGCCTTCCCGCTGGGCAGTTCGATCCGTGAGCGCATGTACACGCGCTCTTCCGGCGTGCCGCCGAGATAAAGTCCGCACAATTCCAGGAGCTTG
The DNA here is from genome assembly GCA_035577325.1 of Bryobacteraceae bacterium. GTDB lineage: Bacteria > Acidobacteriota > Terriglobia > Bryobacterales > Bryobacteraceae > QHXW01. Next base: position 16,778 of record DATLVQ010000582.1, read on the forward strand.
CCGGCCGCCGGGCTGGGCTCGACCGACGAGATCTTGGCCGTCAGCCAGTCTTTGGGGGCAGGCAGCCGTTCCGCCACTTTTTCCGGGAAGGCAGCGTCGCGTTTACGGGCCGCGGCTTCGAGCTCCGGCGGATTCCAGGTTTTTTTCTCTTCGATCCGCAGCTTGTGATAATCGAGGTTCGTCATGCGGCCACACGCCCAGGCGCGCGGTGGCGCTTTCGCCCGCTGTTACTGCGCCGTCCACCCGCCGTCGATCAGGATATCAGTGCCTGTGATAAAGCCCGAATCCGGCGAGCACAAATACAGCGCCAGTTGCCCGATTTCCTGCACCTGTCCCCAGCGGCCCAGCGGAATTTTGGAAATGAACTGCTGGTTGATCTCCGGATTCTGCATCAGCGCCGTGTTCATCTCGGT
>DATLVQ010000583.1:0-18514 GCA_035577325.1 Bryobacteraceae bacterium
TCCGAACCCACCGCCACCACCGCCGCCGCCGGAATCGAATCCTCCGAACCCACCGCCGCCCCGGCCACCCATGCCACGCATCAAATTACCCAGGATCAAGCCGGTCCAGAAACCGCCACCACCGCCGCCGCCGCGGCCCGCGCGGAGGAGCAGGAAGACAAAGAAGAGGCCAATGAGTAGCGGCCCCCACGGAATGGAGCCGCCGGAAGCGCGGGGCAGGCGCCGTGGCAACCGCGTGTCGATGGAGACGTTCTTGGCTTTGGCGATGGTTGAGCCGATGGCCTGGGCTGCGGCCATCATGGCTTCGCCGTACTGCCGCTGCCTTAGGGCGGGGCGCATCTCGCGCAGGATGCTGCCGGCGAAACCGTCGGGCAGGATCGGCTCGAGTTCATAGCCGACCTCGAGTCGGCTCCGGCGGTCGCCTACCGCCAGCAGGAGCATGATGCCGTCGTTCTTGCCCTTGTGCCCCACGCCCCAGGCGCGAAAGATGGTGTTGGCTACGTCTTCGATGGGCTCGCCCTCGAGCGTCGTGATGGTTACGAGCGCCATCTGCGCGCCGGTGACGCGTTCGACATTGGCGCAATACTGCTCGAGGGCAGCCTTACTGGGCGCATCGACGACGCGGGCGAAGTCGCTGACGTAGCCTTCCGGCTTGAGCGTCTTCCAATCGACGGCGAAAGCAATGGCGGCGCACGAAAGCAGGACGGCGCAGGCCCGCAGGAGTTTGTTCATGTAGCTGTAATTTCAGTGTAACGGAAGGGAAGACCAGGTGTTATGTGCCAGGTGATGAGAATCAGCTCTCAGATGCCAGGTGGTAGGTGCCAGCAAACGCGGGGTGCCAGCACCTGACAATTCAAGAGTGATGAAATGAAATTGCGATAGGCTAACGACAATGCGCGGGGTGCTGGCGATTTTATGCGCGGTTGGCTGTGGTCAGGCGGTGGCGGGGAATCCGTGCTTGACTTGCCATCCGGCGCAGGTGAAGAGTTACGCGGCAACGGGGATGGCCAGAGCTCTTTCGCGGGTAGCGGCGCAACCGGATGGGGAATTCGTTCATGCGGGTTCCGGGAGCAGGTTTACGGTGCGCCATTCGCGGGACGGGATGCGCCAGCGGATTTCGCGCGGCGGTGTTTCGGGGGAATACACGGCAGCGTATGTGGTGGGCTCGGGTCACAGAGCGTTCGGATACCTCGTGCGGATTGGCGATTACCTGTTCCAGTCGCCCATTTCGTATCAGACGCAGGAGAAGGCGTGGATCATGGCGCCGGGATACGAGGAGAACCAGGCGCCGGATTTCAATCGCCCGGTCGGTTTCGAGTGCCTGCTGTGCCATTCGGGCAAGCCGCGACTGGTGAAGGGGACGCGCAACCGGTACGAAAATCCAGCAGTTGTCGAGGAAGGTATCTCTTGCGAGCGCTGCCACGGACCCACGGCACAACATGTGGCCAAACCGTCGCGGGCCAATATCGTCAATCCCGGCCGTCTTGCGCCGGATGCCAGAGACAGCGTCTGCGAGCAGTGCCATCTTCAGGGCGATGCGCGGGTTTTGAATCCATCGAAAACCTGGGACGATTTCATGCCTGGCGAAGTGCTCGAAAAGACGTTCACGGTATTCATCGGCGATTCAGGCGACAACACACCGCTGAAGGTGATCAGCCAGTCGCAGCAGTTGCGGCGCAGCGTGTGCCGGGAAAAGAGCGGCAGCCGTTTGTGGTGTGGCACCTGCCACGATCCGCATGGCGAGCCCGCCGATAAAACCGCCCACCATCGCGAAAAGTGCCTGAGTTGTCACGGGCCCACGCTGGCGCGCGAGCATCCGCCATCGACCAGCGATTGCGTGAGCTGCCACATGCCGTCGCGCGGGACGGTCGACGGCGCGCACGCGGCGTTTACAGATCATCAGATCCGCCGGCGACCCATAAAAGAGGAAGCATCGCGGAAGCCGGCGGCATTAGTTGCGTGGCGGCCGGGCCCGACCGAGTTCGCCCAACGCAATTTAGGTCTGGCTTATTTGAGCGCCGGGGCGCAGCAGCAATCGCCAGAACTGCTGGGCAAAGCGTTCCCACTGATCGCGGAGGCTCGGCAAGCATTTCCGCGCGACAGCGAGTTGACGGCTGGGCTCGGCCTTTACGCACATCTAAAGGGCATGTATAAGAAGGCCGCCGAGATCTTCGATCTGGCCATCGAGATGCATCCGACCGACCTCACACCGTATCAAGCCGGGGCGGAGGCGTGGGTGGCGGCGGGCGATCCGGCCAAGGCGATTCATGACTTGGAGGTCGCTATAGAATCCGATCCAGCGGACGAAACCTCGTACACGATGCTGGCCGAGATTTACGGCAGGCAGGGCGATACCCAGAAGCAGATCCGGGTGCTGGACCGGTATCTGGCCTTCCGGCCGCAGAGCATCGAATTCCGGCTGCGCAGACGGGCCATAGACACCGGTCCGGCTGTTCGTTAGAAGTGTAACGCGGCTCGCGACCCGAATCCTTCAACTAATTGAAAACTCTTGACAACTTTTTCCTAGTGTGAATACACTAACCCCCACCTGATGGCCAGCTCTCGCCCGTCAGAAAGGGAGACATGAAATGAAACGAAAGAGCCTCGTTCTGCTCCTTGTCATGCTGTGCGCTGCTTTCACCATTTCCGCAGTTCATGCTCAAGTCGCCGCCGCCGGCGCTATCGTTGGAACAGTTACCGACCCAACCGGCGCGGTTGTGCCCGAAGCCAATATCACGGTCACCAGCATCGGGACGCAGGTGAAGCGCACCACCACCTCGAATGCGCAGGGATTTTACGACTTTGAATCGCTGCTGGCCGCGAGTTACAACGTCACCATCAAGAAGACCGGGTTTCAGACGTTTGTTGCCGAAAACGTGAAGATCGATGCCGGCGCCCGCGTGCAGCTCAACGCCAGTCTGGCGGTCGGCACCGAAGCCACGCAGATTTCGGTGCAGGGCGAGACGCTGGGCGTGGAGACGGCGTCGAGCGAATCCGGTGGCGTGATCGCCAGCACGCAGATCGAGAACTTCCAACTGAACGGCCGCAACTTCCAGATGCTGGCCATGCTGGTTCCCGGCGTGAATAACACCAATGGCGCGCAGGAGATGGGCGGAGGCGGGCTGACTCAGGGCAACACGATATCGGTCAACGGAGTCGGCACCGAGTTCACGAACTTCCTCCAGGATGGTGTATTTAACATGAACACGGGCTGCCAGTGCGGTGTGAACATCACATCGCCCATCGACACCATTTCGGAATTTCGCATTGTAAAGGACAATTTCAGCGCCAAATATCCGTTATCCGGCAGCGCCAATATCATGGTGGAGACCAAGTCCGGCACCAATGCACTGCACGGCGCGGGTTACGAATATCTGCGCAACGACGTTTTCGATGCCCGGAATTTTTTCGACGGCAGCACGAAAGCGCCGCTCCGGCAGAACATTTTCGGCTTCACAGTAGGCGGACCCATTAAGAAGAATAAGACCTTTTTCCTGGTGGGTGAGGATTGGCGCAGACGCAGTGTCGGTCAAACGCTGCGTGGCGCTTTTCCGGATCAGGCGATTCGCGGCGGAGACTTCAGCGACAGCGGCACGCTGGGCAACGGCGGCCTGAAGCTCGATGCCAGCTCCATCGCACTGGAAAACCGGCTTCACCCTGGTGTGCAATGCATCATCGACTCCACCCATCTCAACCCAGCCTGCTTCGACCCCAACTCAGTGGCCCTCATGAACAAGTACTGGCCACTGCCGAACAACCCGGGCGGCGGTTTCTTGAACTACATCAACAACGGCGCCGAGAAATTTCCGCAGCGCGACGACACGTATCGCATCGATCAATATTTCAGCGAGCGATTTACGCTGATGGGACGCGTTTCTTATGAGACGGCGACGGATACACCGGCGGCCGAAACGTGGAATGGACTTGTGGGTCCGAGCCTGGGCCAGAAGATCAAGACGACCGGTTTTAACGCCCTGGTCCGCTTCACGGCGAATATCAGTCCGAAGACGATCAATCAGACAACGTATGCGTCCACTTACGACAAGCCGCGCCTGGGCGTCACCGGCGCCACACTGCCGTCCGATGTTTCACTGCAACTGCCGTTTAAGGACCAGAACCCGCTCGTTCCCAATGTCTCCATCAGCTCGAGTTGGCAAGGTATTGGCGCGTTCTCACTGCCCGTCACGGCGAGCGACGGAGAAGGCACTTTTTCGAACGACTTCAGCCACGTCAGCGGCTCGCACGTGATCCAGGCCGGCGTGTTGTATATCTTTGGGATCAAGCGCCAGAACTTTTTCAGTAATACGCACGGCGCCTACAGTTTTAGCGGGGTCCACGCAAACGACCCGATGGCCGACTACCTGCTGGGACTGGATGCCACCTTTTATCAAGCCAGCGCCCAGCGCGAGGGCTACTATCACTACAGGCAACTGGAAGCTTACGTTCAAGACGATTGGAAAGTGACGAAACGCCTCACTTTGAATCTGGGCGTTCGCGAGGTGTGGTACTCCCCGGACACCATTTCTAATCTGCCGTGGACCGACTTCAATCCGTCGGTTTACGATGCGTCAAAAGCGCCAGTGGTGCAGCCCAATGGAAACTTCGTCACGAACTCGGCGGGCGTTCCCGTAAACGCCGCGGGCGAGCCGCTGCCAAATTACTTGACTAACGGCCTCTCTTTTGCAGGACAAGGCGGCACTCCAGCTGGAATTTACAAGTCCAAAATCTGGAACCTGGGCCCGCGCATTGGTTTCGCCTACGACGTTTTTGGCGACGGCAAGACATCCGTCCGTGGCGGCTTCGGGATCGGCTATAGCCGCACGCCGTTCGCGAACTACGCTTCGCTTAATAACCCGCCGTTCATTCAAAGCGTGAACCTGATTAACACGACGATGTCCCAGCCGGCTATCGCGGGCGGCCAGGCGGCTCCCATCACCGGCTCCAGCTTGAATTTCATTGGACCTTCCAACGCGCTCTACAAGCCCACACAACTGGATACATGGAGCCTGACCGTCGAGCGTGAAATGATACCGCGCGGAGTGCTGAGCGTCGCCTACGTAGGCAGCGCGGCGCATTATCTGGCCGGTTCATTCGACTATAACTTTCCTCTCCCCGTCGGCGGACCTTCTGTGAATGATCCGGGCTGCTTGCAAGCGGGGCAGGGGATACCCTCGGGTGGCTTCCAGTTCGATCCGTGCCTGAATGCCAGCATTGTTTCGGCGGATTACACGCGTCCATTTAAGGGCTGGAGCGGTATCTCGACCGGAGGCGCCGACGCAGCGGCGAATCACTACGGAAACTCAAACTACAATTCGCTGCAGACGGGCTGGAAGTATTCGTCCAGTCACCTCACGTTTACGGCCTCCTACACCTTCAGCAAATCGCTGGCTGACGTGGCGGGCAGAGGCTTCCAGTCGGGCGGCAACACCGGCGCCGGCGCTCAAAATGCGCGCGATTATCACTCGGAATACGGGCCGGTGGGCTGGGACCGGACCCACATTTTCACCTCGGGTTACATTTACGATTTGCCGTTCCTGAGGAATCAAAAAGGGATTGTTGGCGCGGCATTCGGAGGGTGGACGTTCTCGGGCCTTACGGTCATCGAGAGCGGTTTCGCACTGTCTCCCGGGCTATCGATCTCGAGTCCCGGGTTAGCGAGCCGGCCGAATGTCGTCGGATCGTTGAGCTATCCGCGGAAAGTTGGTGAATGGTTTGATACCGGAGCGTTTGCTCCGCCCGCATTTGGCTTCTTTGGCAATGCAGGCGTCGGCACGATTCGCGGACCCGCCGAAAACGTCTGGAACTGGGCGCTGTATAAGACTTTCCCAATTAGAGAGCGAGCCAAGGTCCAGTTCCGCGGAGAGTTCTTCAACATCTTTAACCACCCCAGTTTCGGGAATGTGGACACCGGTGTTGGCTCCGGCACTTACGGGCAAATCACTTCGGCCCTGAACCCGCGCATTCTAGAGTTTGCCCTGCGCGTGAGTTTCTAAGCCGGCTCTATCGCCTTTTGACGGCCCGACGTTTCGACAGCGCCGGGTCGTTTTTATTTTTTGGTGTCTGCAGAAAATTCCGCGCGATACTTTCGTGATAATCTCGGGCCATGTGGGGGCGCTTCCGTGCAGCCGTATTCTTTTTCGCGGCGGCCCTAATCGTGGGTGCGATCGCGGCTGCTCCAGACACGGCCGATGAACATTTTGAGCGCGCCGGAAAGCTGGGACAGGAAGGCAAGTTTGCCCAGGCCGAGGCGGAATACCAGGCGGGGCTGAAGCTGCGTCCAGCCGACACGCAGGCGTGCAATAATCTGGGCGTCCTCTATTTCCAGCAGCGGAAACTGCCGCAGGCGATTGCCGCCTTCGAGCGGGCGCGCCAAAGCGATGTCCACAATGCCGAAGTCGCGTTCAATCTAGGCCTGGCGTTATATCAATCGGGCAACGCACGTCGTGCTATCGGATATCTTGAAGAAGCATTGCGGGCGGGAGCGCACGCGGACGAAACACACTATCTGCTGGGAGTGTGCTGGTTCGAGCTGAAGCAGTGGCGCAGGTCGGCAACGGAACTGGAACTGGCGCGCGGCAGTCAGACGGGCACTCCGGAGTTGTTGTTTCTGTTGGTGCGCGCATACCGCGAGGTAGGCGAGCCCAAAAAATCGCTGGATGCCGTGGGCCAATTCTTGAAGCAGTATCCGGATTCGCCGCTGCTTCACGAGATGCTCGGCGAGGCGCACGACGAGGTGAGCCAGCCGGAGGGAGCCGAAGCTGAATTCAAAGCCGCCATCGCCGGATCGCCCCAGGCCCCGCAGCTTCATTTTCTTCTGGGCTATTTTTACTGGAGGTGGACGCGCTTCGAGGAGGCCGCTGCACCATTCGAGCAGGAGATCCGCATCAATCCCGCATTCGCACCCGCATATTTTTATCTGGGAGACGTTCGCTTGCGGCAGGGAGAAGCTCAGCAGGCGGCGGAAGATTTCCTGAAGACGTTGGAGCTCGATCCGGCGTATGGCGAAGCGCAGCTGGGATTGGGCAAGGCGTATGTGCAATTGGGACGGCCGGCGGATGCCGTAGTGCAGTTCAAGCGTGCCGTCGAGCTGCTGCCGGGCAAAGTAGAGCCCTATAACTGGCTGGGCAGAACGCTGATCGGGATGGGACAGGCGGAAGAAGGTCGCAAGGCGCTTGAAGAAGTGAAGCGCTTGAAGGCGGCCGAGCATGAGCGCCTGCCGGAGGTTCATACCCGGCCCGGTGGCGCGCCGCCGGGAAACTCGCGATGAGGGCTTTTCTCGTGCTGCTCGTGTGCACTGCCGCTCTGTGTCGGGCGGAGACCGCGCGCGCCATCGATTCCTCGGCTTCGAACGCCCAATTCCGCCAGGGCATGGAGCTTCTGCGCGCCAAGAACTATCCCGAGGCACGCCGGCGCTTTAAGCGCGCGACCGAGATGAATCCGCAATTCTCGCAGGCGTTTTTCTATCTAGGGATGAGCGCCTTGCACATGAAGGATCGCGTGGCGGCCGAAGCGGCGCTGCGACGCGCCGTCAATCTGGAACCCGCGGCCGTAAATGCGCTGTATAACCTGGGCGTCCTGCTGCTCGACGACAAGAAGCCCGCCGATGCCGTGAAATACTTCGAGAAAGCCAGGAAGGCCGGCCCGCTCAGCCCGGAGCTGGCCATTAATCTTGTTCGGGCGCATCTCGAAGACGGCCAGTCCGCGCGGGCCGTGGCGGTGGCGGATGAAGCCGGGCCGCAATTCTCGGGCTCGGCCGAATTCGACCAGATGATCGGGAACCTGTTTCTGGCCCACGGCATGGCAGGCCCAGCCTGCTCGGCGTTGCGCGCGGCCGGCCGCATCGAACCGCAACGGCCGGAGATCGCGCTGCCGCTGGCGACCGCGTGTCTGGAAACCAGGGACATCGCGGCCGCGCGCGCCGCGCTCGATGGTATCCGGGAGAAGTCGTCTGCATCCCCGCGATATCACGCCCTCATGGCACGCGCGCATTTCCTGGCAGGGGAAAAGGAGGGCGCGCTCGCGGAGATGAACACGGCAGCGCAGCTGGCGCCGCGCGATCCGGTCCTGCTGCTGACGCTCGGGCGCTACTACCAGAAATATGGCGAGCAACAGAAAGCCGTCGCCGCGCTCGAGAAAGCGGCCGCGCTCGATCCCAAAACGCCGGAAATTCCTTACAGCATGGCCGTGAGTTTCATTACGGCGGAGGACGAGCCTGTGGCGCTCGCGTATCTGCGCCGGGCCCTGGAGCTCGATCCGCATTTCGACCGTGCCCTGTTCCTGCTGGGCAGCATTCACCTGGCGTTCGACCGTCCTGACGAGGCCGAAAAACCGCTGGCCGAGGCGCTACGCCTGCAGCCGAAGAATCCCTTCTACCTGTGTTTTTTCGGGATGCTGCGCGCCGCGCAGGACCGGTTGGATGAAGCGCAGACTCTGTTCGAACGGGCGCTGGTCATCGTTCCAGATTACGCGCTGGTGCATTTTCACATGGGCCGGCTGTTGCAGAAGCGCGAGCAATACGTCTCCGCGGAAGAGGAGCTGGAAAAGACAGTGACGCTGGCGCCGGATATGGCCGAAGCCTATTATCAGCTCGGTCTTCTGCTTCATAAGCGCGGCGAAAAGGAAAAGGGAGACGAGGCCCTGGCCCGCTTCAAAGCTCTGCGGGACACCGAATATAGCGACCGTGCGGTGATTCTGAAGCAGCTGCAGGACACGTTGCGGTAGGAACCAGCTGTTAGGTGCCAGCAAACAGCGTGTGCCGCGCGTGGTTCTGATGGCCTGCTTGCCAACAAAAGACACTATCCGCGGCGGGGCGGGGCGCAGCAGTCGGGCTCGCAGATGTCGTGCGACGGGCCTTGATCGCCCAGCGAGCGCGGGGGAAGCTGGCCCATGCGCTCGAGCACAAGCTCGCGAATCATGCTTACGAACGCGGGATGATTGCCGACGGTGGCGGCGCGCACTAGATTCAGGCCAAGGCTTTCGCATAGCTCGCGGGCTTCGGTATCCAGGTCGTAGAGCACTTCCATGTGATCGGAGATGAAACCGATGGGTGCGACGACTACGTCGCGCGTGTCCGCGGCGTGCAGCTCGCGCAGATAGTCGCCGATATCCGGTCCCAGCCACGGCTGCGATGGGGGACCGCTGCGGCTCTGAAAGACCAGGCGCCAGTCGGCCCGACCGAGGCGTTCAGATACCAGCCGGCAGGCTTCGCGGAGCTGGGCCTCGTAGCGCGAATTGGCCGCCATGGGAACGGGAACACTGTGCGCGGTGTAGACAAGGGCGGCGGCCTGCCGGCGGTCTTCCGGAATTTTCTCGAAGGCATCGCGCACGTAGCCGCCGACCGGCTCGATGAACCCCGGATGATTGTAAAAGACGCGCAGCTTGTCGATTTCCGGTGCTCCGGGCCCGGCCGCCTCGCGCGCCCGCTCAATATCTTCCAGATACTGGCGGCAGCCGGAATACGAGCTGTAGGCCGACATCACAAAAGCCGCCGCTCGGCGCACGCCGGCCGCCTGCATCTGGCGCAGGGTATCGGCCAGCATGGGAGCCCAGTTGCGATTGCCCCAGTAAACGGGAATTTGGGGGCCGCGCGCGCGCAGCTCGGCATCGAGCAGAGGTATCAGTTCACGCATTTGCCGGTTGATGGGACTGACGCCGCCGAAATGGTAATAATGTTCGGCGACTTCGAGCATGCGCTCGCGCGGGACATTGCGCCCGCGCAGCACATTTTCAAGGAATGGAATGACGTCGGCTGACTGCTCCGGCCCGCCGAATGCGATCAGAATAAGCGCGTCGTAAGTCTGCGCCTTTGTGTTTGGCGGTTGAGGAGCCATCCACGTTCGCTCAACCGAGCACGGCCGCGCTCGCTAACACCTGACACCTGGAACCTGGCACCTGCCTTTACGCCGGCGCCGGACGCTCGCCTTCGGACAGACCGGGAACGCGGCGGCCGCCCTCGGGACGGATCACCTGCTGCGTATGATCCTCGGTGTCCTTGGGCTTGGCGATGCGCGGCGAGAGCGGGATTCCGTCGATGATCTGTTTGACTTCCGCGCCATCGAGCACTTCGCGCTCGAGCAGCGCTTCCGCCACCCGTATGAGCGCCTCGGATTTCTCTTCGATGACTTTAAGCGCGCGCTCGTAGCCGGCTTGCACCAGCTTTTTCACTTGCTCATCGATCTTGATGGCCGTGTCTTCGCTGTAATCGCGATGCTGCGCGATCTCGCGGCCCAGGAAGATCTGCTCTTCCTTCTTGCCGAAGCTCAGCGGGCCGAGCTCGCTCATGCCCCACTCGCAGACCATTTTGCGGGCCAGATCGGTCGCGCGCTCGATGTCGTTGCCGGCGCCGGTGGTCATGTGATTCATGAACTTCTCTTCGGCGATGCGCCCGCCCATCAGGATCGCCAGTTGATCGTTCAGGTAATCCTTGCTGTAGGAGTGCTTGTCGTCAATGGGCAGCTGCATGGTCACGCCCAGCGCCATGCCGCGCGGAATGATGGAGACCTTGTGCAGCGGGTCGGCGAACGGGAGCATGGCCGCCACTAGCGTGTGCCCCGCCTCGTGGTATGCAGTATTGCGCTTCTCCGCGTCGCTGAGAATCATGGACTTGCGCTCGGCGCCCATGAGCACCTTGTCCTTGGCCAGCTCGAAGTCGATCATCATGACGACTTTGCGATTTTGCCGGGCGGCATTCAGCGCCGATTCGTTCACCAGGTTGGCGAGATCTGCACCGGCCAGGCCCGGTGTTCCGCGCGCCAGCACGGAAAGATCGACGTCGTCGCCCAGCGGAATCTTCTTGGTGTGGACTTTCAGGATGGCTTCGCGCCCGCCGACATCCGGACGTCCCACCACCACGCGGCGATCGAAACGGCCCGGCCGCAGCAGCGCCGGATCGAGCACATCGGGGCGGTTGGTGGCGGCCACCAGGATCACGCCTTCGTTGGATTCGAAACCGTCCATTTCGACCAGCAGTTGATTCAGCGTCTGCTCGCGTTCGTCGTGTCCGCCGCCCAAACCGGCGCCACGATGGCGGCCAACGGCGTCGATTTCATCGATAAAGATGATGCACGGCGCGTTTTTCTTGCCTTGCTCGAATAGATCGCGCACGCGGCTCGCGCCCACGCCCACGAACATTTCGACGAAATCGGAGCCGGAGATCGAAAAGAACGGCACGCTGGCTTCACCGGCAATAGCACGCGCCAGTAACGTCTTGCCCGTGCCAGGCGAGCCGATCAGCAGCACACCTTTGGGAATGCGTCCGCCCAGCTTCTGGAACTTCTGCGGCTCACGCAGAAATTCGATGATCTCTTGCAGTTCTTCTTTGGCTTCCTCGACGCCCGCCACATCCTTGAAAGTTACTTTCTTCTGTTGCGTGGAGTGCAGCCGGGCGCGACTCTTGCCAAAGCTCAAAGCCTTGTTCCCGCCGCTCTGCATCTGCCGCATCATGAAGATCCAGAAGGCGAGCAGCAGGATGAATGGCGATGCGTTCACCAGCAGCGAAATCCAGTTGCTGGAATTCCCCTCCTTGATTTCGATGGTGACGTTCTTTTCCTGCAATAGCTTATAGATATCGGGGTAGTTCAGGGGAATTTGCGTATGAAATGCCGCGTCCTGACGGTATTCGCCGTGCACTTCGGTGCCGCTGATCTGGACCTGCTTCACCTTTCCGGCGTCAACCTCCGCGAGAAACTGACTGAAGTTGATCGCCTGATCGGAGCGGCTCTTGCCCGTCTTAACGACGGTCCACAACAGAACCGCGACGCAGATCAGCACCACCCAGAAGATGGCGGTCTTTATATTTGAATTCACACACCCTCCCTACCGAACAGACAGAAACACTCTACTACCATAGACGTCGCGCGCATCCGGATTGATTCCAACTTTCGCTGAGGCGCCGAATGCTCCATTCACGCCGAAGTCTCCTGAATTTTCAGGAGCACACGGCTTTGCGGAGTGGCCACCAGATCCGCCGCCGGACCAAAGCGGCGAGCCCAGATGATTTCGTTTCCGCTGGTGATGACCGGCCAACTGCGGCGCTCCCACAACGGGATCCGCGCCTGCTGAAAGAGAAGTTTGATTCTTTCCCCGCCCGCGTGGCCAACCGGCCGGTACTGGTCTCCGGGTCTCCAGTTACGCACTTCCAGCGCACCGGAAATCCGGTCCCAGTCCAAACAACCCATCAATCCATTATATCCGGATTCTGGCATTTCCGTAAATGACTTATTTTCAATAAGTTCGAGCAGTACGGCCGAGCCACCTTCGGGTAATGGGACCCTGCCCGGAACCACCGCGGTATAACGGAAATTCCGAGTTTCGAGGCGGTCGATCCCCGGTGGTGCTAACCGTATCCACTCAAACGAACGATAGACGTCCACTCCAGGAACCTGCAGGCGGCCATCGCCTTCCTGCTGACTCGCCAGCTCTAGAACCGCTGCAATGTGGGCGAAACCGATGCCGCGCAGGTCGCCCCTCACGATTTCAATAGCGCGGCGGGCCAGCCGGCGGGCGGCGGCCTCAGGGAGCGCCTGGAGCTCATCGGCTCGAAAAAATACGGCGGGCGGCTTCACCAGGAGTTGCTGGCCGGCGAGGCGCGCGATTTCGGTCTGCCAGTAAGCCTCTTCAGCGAGCGCCCAATCGGCGGTGTGCGCCAGGGTCTCGGCGATCGCCGGGTTCCATTCACGCGCAAGCATGGGGAGCAATTCGAGGCGAATGCGGTTGCGGTCGAATTCGAGGCTTGCGTTGGATGAATCCTCGCGCCAGGCGATCTTGCGGTCGCGGAGGAATTGTGCAACATCGGCGCGATCGATGGTGATGAGCGGGCGCACGAAACCGTCATCCGTAACGGGCCGGATACCCGCCAGACCGGCGGTGCCCGAGCCGCGCAGGAAGCGGAAGAGCACGGTTTCGGCTTGATCGGACCGCGTGTGTCCCAGCGCGACGCGGTCAGCGGGGCCGGCGCGCAAATGATCGAGAAAGAAGCGGCGGCGCACCTGGCGCGCGAGCTGCTCCAGATTCTCGCCACGCTCGCGCGCCAGCTTTGCTACATCCACCTCCGTACGCGTGAAGGGCAAACCGAGGGCGGCCGCCATCTGTTCGACGAAGCGGGCGTCTTCGCTCGACTCTTCGCCTCGCAGTTTATGATCCAGATGGATCACGCTGAGGTGGAGATTCCAGCGGGGGGCGAGCTCGAATAGCACGTGCAGCAGACAGGTGGAATCCGCACCGCCTGACACCGCGACCGCTACGCGTTGGCCCGTTTGGAACATGCTATAACGGGTGATGATTTCCGCCACGCGCTCGAGCACGAACCGATTCTAACAAGTTGACCGGACCGGCCAACTTCCGCCCGGCGTGACACAACGACTCAAGGAGAGCGATTTGCCCGCTGACGTGAACCAGCTTGCTGCGCGCGTGAAACTGCTGCTGATGGATGTTGACGGCGTCATGACCGACGGCCGGCTCTACAACGTTCCCGGCCCCGAGGGCAACATGGCCGAAACCAAGGGCTTCGATTCGCAGGATGGGATCGCGCTCCAGTGGCTCAACTGGAAAGGCATCAAGACCGGGCTGATCAGCGGGCGCGTTTCGCCGGCCACCGTTGAGCGCGCCAAACAAACCAAATTCACCTATGTCTACCAGGGGCATATCGAGAAGATTCCGATCCTGGAGGAGATCCTGCGCGACGCTAAAATCGAGGCGAGCGAAACCGCCTACATCGGCGACGATCTCACGGACGTCGTGGTGATGCGACGCGTGGGGCTGGCGGTGGCGACTGCGAATGCGCGCCCGGACGTCAAGCGGCACGCGCATTACATCACGGTGCAACCCGGCGGCCAGGGCGCGGTGCGCGAGGTGATCGAGCTGATCCTGAAAGCGCAGGGATTGTGGAGCGAGATTCTGCGCAAGTATGAAGCTGAATAAGCGGGCGGCAAGGAATCTTCAACGCCTAGACGCGGGACATCATTCTGTGCGGTTTTGTCGGCTGGCGAAGACCCGCAAGTTTTTGCTGACGTGACAGGAGTGCCGCAAGAAGCGCGTGGCCCTGCGCTACAGACTCTCTCGGCGAGGGTTTAGCGGCCGCCAGTCTCCCCCTGTTATAAGCCCGGCTGTTGTAAGATGGCTAACCGCGCATATGGATCATATTCTTTCCGTCGTTCTGTTCACGCCGCTGGTCGGGCTCCTGGTGCTGCTGTTCATTCCGGCGAGCAACCCGCGCGCGGTCAAGCTATGGGCGAACGTCGCCTCATTCATCGGCTTTCTGGTTTCGCTGCCGCTGGTATTTCAGTTTGACCGCACGAAAGACTTCCAGTTTGTCGAGCGCGCCAGCTGGATTCCCTCGATCGGCGCGTCGTATCACCTGGGTATCGACGGTCTCTCGCTGCTGCTGGTGATGCTGACCACGCTGCTCGGATTCCTCTCCATCCTTTCGAGCTGGACCGCGATTCAGGATCGCCTGAAGGAATACTATGCGTTCTTTCTGCTGCTGCAGGTGGGCATGCTGGGCGTGTTCATGTCGCTCGATTTTCTGCTGTTTTTCGTTTTCTGGGAAACGGTGCTGGTGCCGATGTACTTCATTATCGCCATCTGGGGCGGCGCGCGGCGCATGTACGCGGCCATCAAGTTCATGATCTACACGCTGATCGGCTCGGTGCTGATGCTGCTCGGCATTCTGACGCTTTACTTCCAGTACTTTAGCCAATATCAGGCGTATTCATTCGACATCGCCGACCTGATGAAAGCCAATTTGCCGGCGACCATGGCGTGGTGGGTATTCTGGGCATTCTTCGTGGGATTTGCCGTGAAGGTGCCGATGTTCCCGTTCCACACCTGGCTGCCGGACGCGCACACCGAGGCGCCCACGGCCGGCTCGGTGATTCTGGCGAGCGTACTTTTGAAAATGGGCACATACGGTTTCCTGCGCTTCTCGCTGCCGCTGCTGCCGGACACCGCCAAGAACCCGACGGTGGTGAACGTGATGGCGATTCTCTCCATCATTGGCATCGTCTACGGCGCGCTGGCTTCGCTGATGCAAAAGGATTGGAAGAAGCTGGTGGCGTACTCGTCGGTGAGCCACCTGGGATTCTGCACGCTGGGCATTTTCACGCTGAACCCGGAAGGCATCACCGGATCGGTCATCCAGCAGATCAATCACGGCATCTCGACCGGCATGCTGTTCCTGATCGTCGGCATCGTCTACGAGCGGCGGCACACGCGCGAGATCGCGGAATACGGCGGCCTACTACGCGTGATGCCGGTATTCACGATCGTGTTTCTGATCGCCGCGCTGAGCTCGATGGGCATGCCGCCGCTCAACGGCTTTATCGGCGAGATCACGATTCTCCAAGGCGCCTATCAGATGTCGCTGAACTGGGCGGTATGGGGCGGCCTCGGGATCGTGCTGGGCGCGGCGTACCTGATCTGGCTGTTCCAACGCACCATGCTGGGCGATATTTCCGAGAAGAACAAAACGTTGAAGGACCTTTCATGGCGCGAGATTGCGGTGTTCACGCCACTGCTGGTATGGGCGTTCTGGATCGGCTTGAATCCAAATCCGTATTTCAAGGTACTAGAGCGGCCGACGGCGCAGATCGTGGAGAGGGTGCGGCCTGGGTATTACGCGGAGCATCATCTGGTGAACCCGCTGGGGAGCGGCGTGGTGGCGCAGAGATGAGAATTAAATCGCCGCTATCGTTCCAGCAGCGCCGCGCTGGTTACGCGCACATCTAGGACTTTGCGGCATCACTAGTGAATCAGTAGGACCGGTGCATCGCTCGTGGCCGAACGACTGGGTCATCTCTTCGCAGCCTGAGAATCATCGTAAGCAAGGAAAGTTCGACATCAACTGCTCCAGCGATCGTCCTCGCCGCCCCCTTCGTTATTCCTTCACGCCGAATGCGTATACATTTGAATCGAAAGTAGTCACGAAGACGCGCCCGCCCGAAATCGAGATGCCGCTGAAGTGTGTAAAGGATGGCATCGTGTCGCCGCTCGAAAAAAGCTGTTTGCCGGTCGCGGCATCGAAGGCGTAGAGCACTGTATTGCCAACATGCTTCGCGGCACGCTCGGCTGAATTGAACAACGCGCCATCGCCTTTTGACTGCCGCGCGAACTCGCCGTTCGATATCGCGAACACTAGGCCGCCCGCTACAATCGGCGGCTCCGGCAGATTCATGTCGCGCGAGATCCATGCCGGAACCGCGCTCGGTTTGCCGTCTTTCTCTTCGATCCGGAACGCCATGATGCTGCCATTCGGCGCATCGCCATTTGTAATGGGAAATTTCACGCCGCTCGCGACCGGGCCTCCGGCCGGAACGTACAGCCAGCGCGCCTTCTTTTCGTCTTCGGCAGTGGCCATGGCTCCCCAGAATCCTTTGCCGGCGAAATCGGCTTCCTCGTTGGCGAGCACCGGACTGCGATAGAGCGGCGTCTTGTGATCGCCGCCGCCCACTTGCTTGGCATCCAGCAGATAGATGACGCCTTCTTTTCCTCCGGCGGCCACGATTTCGCGTCCGTTCAGCGGAAACACCAAGGGCGAGAGGCTGCCCATGTCGAGATCCTTCCGAGTCAGATAATTGTGATTGACGGGCGTGAAATAATCCACCAGCTTTACGTCTTTGGCCGAAAGTTGCACGATTGTGTCGGGCAGGTTTCCTTTTGCGGCATCGTAAGTGCCGTCGCCGGTGCCGGCGAACACCATGGCGCCATGACTCACGGCTACGCCTGCGCGCCCCCAGATGCCGGCCGCACCACCCGCCGCCTGAAAGAAGTTGATCTTGTGATCCGCCGACGTCAGATCCATGGCGTAGACGCCCGATTTCGCGCCGCCGCAACCCTGCGACGTGTTGGTGTATAGAATGCCATCCGCCAGGTTCAGACTCCAATTCTTGGAGTACGGCGGCACAAACTGGATGGGCGGCATGCGGTCCTCGCCGTCAATCACGTTCAGCACATGCAGCTTGCCATCGCTCGATATGGCGTAGACGCTCGCTGCCAGCCCTTGCTTGCGGATCAGCGGCGTCGCATTCAAAGCGTTCGGACAGAGCCAGAACGGCTGCTGGCGCGGCTTCACATCCACCGTGAACGTTTTTTTCCAGAGCAGCTTGCCCGTTCCGGCGTCCATGGCGAAAAGGTGATCGGACGCGCCGCCCACGACGACGATCTCTTTCATGCCCTGGTCGGTGACCACCCACTCGACCACCACCGCCGCCGTCAGGCCGTTCAGTTCGCGCGGCTCATTTTCGAGGTGGGTTTTCCATAGGAGCGCCATCGACTTCGCGTTGTCGCGATTGATATCTGTTTCCTGCGGGCTCCAGCTGGTGCGTTGCGGATCGTTGCCGAAGGTAAGCCAGTTGGCGGCCTCGATCTGGGCGAAAGGCGCTAGCGGCAGACAAAGAGCAAAAAAGAGTTTGGCGGCTTGCATATTCTTGACCTGCAATTATAGTCCATTGCGCGCAGGACAACGATAAATGCAGCGGTCCGGCCCAAGGCGATGAATGCGTCTATCCAAAGGCGTGGTAAATTATCGCTTGATGACGGCCGCTCCGTTTCTGATGCTCGCCATCGCGCTCACGGTATCCGCGGAGGACTGGCCCGAGTGGCGCGGCAAAGGGCGACAGGGCGTCTGGAACGAAACCGGCATTTTGCAGCAATTTGCCGCTACCGGTCTGCGCGTCGAGTGGCGCGTTCCAATCAAGAGCGGTTTCAGCGGGCCTGCTGTCGGTGGCGGCCGGATCTTCGTTACGGACTTTGCGGAATCCTCGCACCTGAAGGGGCGCGAGCGCATCCTGTGCATTGACGAGAAGACGGGCAAGATCCTTTGGACGCGCGAGTGGGACGCCGAGTACATCGGCCTGATGGAAACGTTCGCCTCCGGCCCGCGCGCCACCCCGACCGTCGATGGCGACCGCGTCTACGTAGTGGGCGCGAAAGGCATGCTGCTATGCCTCGGTGCGAAAGCGGGCGAAATCCTCTGGAAGAAAGATTACGTCAAGGAATATGCCGCCGAAATTCCGACATGGGGAAGCACTTCCGCTCCGCTAGTGGATGGCAACCGCCTGATCTGCCTTGTGGGAGGCGCGCACAACGCCAAGGTCGTGGCCTTCGACAAAATGACTGGAAAAGAACTCTGGCGCGCCCTCGATTCCAATTCCGAGCCCGGTTATTGCCAGCCGGTCATCATCGAAAAAATCGAAAACGCCGGCCCGCGGCAGCTCATCATCTGGCATCCGCTGGCCGTGACATCGCTCGATCCTGAAACCGGCAGCGTGTACTGGGAGCAGCCGTTCAAGATCGAAGCGGGACTCTCAGTCGCCACGCCGGTGTGGAGCGGGCCGCGTCTGCTGGTGTCATCGTTTTATAACGGCTCGATGATGCTATCGATGCCGCTCGGCGGCCCGAAACCACGCGCGGAGTTGCTGTGGCGAGGCAAGAGCCATAGCGAGATCGATACCGACGGATTGCACGCGCTGGTTACGACTCCGGCGATCGTGGGTGATTACATCTATGGCATCTGCAGCTA
>DATLVQ010000584.1:0-2572 GCA_035577325.1 Bryobacteraceae bacterium
CACTGCTCTTGTTGTGCGCTGTGTCGGCAGGTTGCCTGCTCTTCTCCGTGTTCATCGTGACGCAGCTTTCTGGTGCATCTCAGAGTGCGGCGAAGCCGGCGTCCGATCCTCCCGCAAATGTCGTAAGGACTGATTATCCCGATTGGCCGTGGCCGAGGGGCGTACACGAGCCTGCGAAGCCCGACGATGGCCAGCTCTTCCATATTCCCGGAAGCACGAAGAGCTATACGGATACGCAGATTAACCGGAGCACCAGCACGGTCGATTGGTTCCCGGAGTTGCACCCTGCGCCGCCGGCTCCGGTAATTTCGGGAAAGAAAGGCGCGTACAATGCGTGCGGGCAATGTCACCTCATCGATGGGCGAGGCAAGCCCGACACGGCCGATCTTCGGGGACTACCGGTTGCGTATTTTCTGCAGCAACTCGCCGACATGAAGGACGGCAAGCGGCGTGGCTCCGTGGCGCACGCAACCGTCAATGACATGATCCCAGTTGCGAAAGCGATCGACGCAGAGGACGCGAAGCTCGCGGGGGAGTATTTTTACTCTGTGCCGGCAGTTCGAAGTGCTCGCGTCATCGAGACGGATACCGTTCCCGTGACACATCCCGGACCGCATAACGTACAGCTGGTGGATGCAACCGGAGCCAAAGAGCCGATCGGGATACGCATCATCGAGGTGCCGGAAGACGTAAATCGGACGATGTTGCGCGATGCCACACCGGGCTTCATCGCATACGTGCCAAACGGAAGCATCAAGAGGGGCGAGATGCTGGCGAAGACCGGCGATTCTGGGCGGACTGTTCCGTGTGCCACGTGTCATGGAGAGGGCTTGAAGGGGATCGGAGACATCTTCCCGCCTTTAGCAGGGCGCTCTTCTGCCGCTACAGCCCGGCAACTGTACGACTTTAAGAGCGGCGCCCGCGACGGCCGTTATGCCGCTCTCATGAAGCCTATCGTCGCCCACCTTACGGATCAGGACATCGTCGACCTCACGGCCTACATCGTCTCACTGCAACCCTGAATCAGGATCGTAGCCAAATCCATTGCCGCGTTTCACTCTCGGTCGAAGACTCGCACGTTCGGCGCGCTGCGTCCCGGGATATGCATGGTCATTGTCAGCGTCGGCTGACACTTCGACTGAAAGGCACACTCGCTGAATACTGAAACCTCGACCGGAGTCGTTCTCCCAGTTAGAATTTTTCTCCTCATGGCTAAATGCTCCATCGCCGTGTTCGATCTCGGCGGCGTTCTTATTGATTGGAACCCACGGTATTTGTATCGCAAGCTCTTCGATGGCGACACCGAAGCGATGGAGGAGTTTCTCGCCACCGTGTGTACGCAATCCTGGAACGAACAGCAGGACGCTGGTCGCTCGTTTGCCGATGCCTGCGCCTCACTGAAGCTAGTTCATTCGCATAAGGCACAGTTGATCGATGCCTGGGTCCGACGGTATGACGAGATGCTAGCCGGGCCGATCTCTGGCACTGTTGACATTCTCACGAAGCTAAATTCTCGCAGAGTTCCCTTATATGCGCTGAGCAACTGGTCTGTTGAGACTTTCCCTGCCGCTCTGAAGCGGTTCGAGTTTTTGAGGTGGTTCAGGGGAGTGATGCTTTCTGGCGAAGTGAAACTGCTGAAACCTGATCCACGCATTTTCAAGCTTTTCCTGGAGACTTTTGCAATCGACCCTGCCTTGACTGTTTACGTCGATGACCGCGAACCCAACGTGGAGGCAGCGATGGCCTGTGGTATGCATGGCATCCTCTTTACAGACGCCCCCGCGCTTCGAACCGAACTAATAGGTCTTGGGCTGTTCCACTAACGCGCTAACGATCCAAATCGAACAGGCCAACTCCGCCAGTTGTCCGGTTATCCGACTTCCATGATAGGTCTTTGTCAAGAGGGCAAAGATTCTCCTGACGCGCTTCGGAGGAGCGCGAGTGTAATTCTTCTGATCCTTCGCCGCGTGTATTGGCCTCTCGGCCGTGGTTCCTATTTTGAATAGAACCAGACTTCCATTTGCTGGCGCAGCCCTTCTGGCCGCCCAGAAGATTGAGTTTGTGTTTTCCTGCCAGTCTCGAAACTAATCAACGGGAGCATCTAGAGCTTGCGCTCCTTCGCCCAGTCGGAAAACGGCAAGACCTGGCAGGCTACGCGCCGAAGAAATCCTCCTTGTTCACCGTCACGCTCTACGCGGCAATGCAGTTACTCTCTACAACCCGAAAGTTCCGCTTCCCGCGATCCACAGCCAGCAGGTAGGCCACCAGCTTTCTGGCTACTGCCAGCGTTGCGCGATTGGCGTTGCCTTTCTGCTTTTCCCTGTCATAGAGCATGGCCAGCTGGGCGCTGTTTCGCGGAGCCATTTTTGCCGCTTCGATCAGCGTGGTCTGTAGATGTTTATTCCGCTGCTTGGATAGCGGCGTGCGTTGCACGGTATTCCCGGAGCTCTTTTCTGCACCACACAGCCCGCAGTAGCTGATGGCTTTTTTGATCGAGAGAAAACGCTGTGGGTCTCCGATTTCGAGCGCCCAAGTCAACGCCGTGATCGGGCCTACAGCGGGAATGCTCATC
>DATLVQ010000585.1:0-15338 GCA_035577325.1 Bryobacteraceae bacterium
GGTGCCGATCGCTTTCGTAAAGTGATAAACCAGCTTGTTGCCGACAGCCTCCGGGCCTGTAAGAGTCGCCGTCGCAATTTCCGGGTACGTGGCCGAAAACGCAGTTCGGACTTCGTCGACACTGAGTCGCGGATTAGGATCGGGTAGCCGGAGCTCGTCGTAGCGGAATTCTCGAGACATGGTTTCGATGGTCATGGTGATATTTCAAACCTCCTCCTCCTCTCCTCCTCCTTTGTAGGGTGACAGAATTAATGACAATTCGTGCCAATTATTGACAATGCGTGCCAGGGTTAATGGCAATATCCTCTTCGCTGCGCCGCGCGTGAGCGGTACCCACGGGAGGCGCTAAAAGCCTGCTCAATCTGACTCCGTAATCGGGCGCCGGGCTCGGTCTTTGGGGCGGAGCACACGGAAAGGTGTAAGCTAAGGAATATGGAAGCGGTCCAAGTCTCACTTCCCGCCGATCTACTCAAAGCCGCCGGCGTAAATCCCGCTGACGCGTCCCGTGAGGCTACCATGCTCCTCACGCTTGAACTCTACCGTGAGAACAAGATCTCGGTTGGGCGGGCGGCGGAATTGTGCCAAACTTCGGTCGAGGCCTTCATGGTTTTCGCCGGTCGGCACGAAGTGCCAATGCACTACAGCGCCTCCGATTTGGAAGACGACCGACGCACACTTGAACGCCTCAGCTCGTGATCGTCGTCTCGGACTCCTCGCCGCTGATCACTCTCGCACGCGCCCATCACCTTGAATTGCTGCGCGAATTCTACAGACAGGTCTTGATTCCGCGCGAAGTCCACGAAGAGGTGACCGTCGCCGGTGCCGGATTGCCTGGCGCGGATGAAGTACGACGCGCCTCGTGGATAGAGGTACGCTCCGATCCAGGGAAAGGCGTCGTTGACTCCTCAATTGAGTCTGCGTGCGCGGGCTTGGGAGCCGGAGAGCGAAGCGTCATTTACCTCGCCTCCGGGTTGAAAGCTGCGGTTGTACTTATAGATGAGGATAGGGCTCGCCGGGTGGCGAAGAATCTTGGGCTCGCAGTGGTCGGATCTATTGCCGTCCTTGAACGCGGCGTACAGCTAAAGAAAGTTCCTGATCTCCGTTCCGTCTACCTGAGTCTGCTCGATCAAGGGATACGGTTCAGCACCGATCTCTTGGATATGAGCCTTATCAGGTGTGGGCTTGGAAAGCTGAAGCAGTAACGCGTCGCTTTCGGCGGTTTGATCAAATCTGTTTTTCCACCGCGACTCGTACATACTGATGCGTACGGAGGGCAAGATTTTCCGGTCGGGAGCGTACGGATGCCAATCATCAAGGGTTCCAGCAAGCTGCTATTTTCCTGCTCGCCGGAAAGTTTAGAGCCGCTTGACTACACAAAACTGAGCCGAGTTCGCCAGCCGGTGAACCGCTCAAAGTCCGGCGTACAAGGCAAAGTCGCCGATGTGGTGCACGGCCGCTCACGGCACGCGGAATCGAAAAATGAGCTGAATGCTTTCCGAATCTTGACGGCGACGGCGCACCTGGACACTTGGCAGGAACAACCATTCTCTATCGAGTATCACGTCGACGGATGTAAGCACCGCTACACACCTGATGTCCTGATCGTTTGGGGATCACACCGGGAAGTGATCGAGATAAAGGAGGATCGAGAGGCGGACGCACTCGAGAACCAGGAGCGGTTTCGCCTCATTGGTGAACTCCTCTCCGAGCACGGGTATCGCTTCAGGATTTGGAGACGATCCGAAATTTGCGCTGAGCCACGCCTGACGAACGCGAGCCTGATCCTGCGGTATCGCCGCGTGGAGGTTCCGGCTACAGAAAACGAAAGAATTCGGCAACTATTCTCTTCGACGCGCGAGTTTCACTTGACCGCCCTTCGCGACACGCCTGGAGTAAGCGCGGCAAGCATCCTTCGCCTTGTCCTCAATGGCAGATTACATATTGACTGGTGGCATCCGCTCAGCGGCGATTCCCTGGTAAGCGCGGTTCCGATCGGTCCTCAGTTATTTCCCAGTCCTCCGCCTGCATCGGCTTGAGCCTGTTTTCGGGGGACCACATGTCTTGCTGCGCATTGCGAAAGAGGGCACGACTCAAAATGGGCGTGAATGAGTTCGTCATCCTGCAGCGACTTCCAGAGGCGCAATGGCAGCTGCAAAATACAGCAACTGGCGAGTGGTGCACCTTTCCAGAAGCTGATCTGTTGGACCGGTTCGCTCACAGTGAGCTGTCGTTCGTGATCGCGGCTGATGAAGGTGGGCTTACGGACCGACTCGCTATCAGTCTCGCTCGTGATCTTTCGTTCTATAGCCCCGAATTGGTCGCCCTGGCGAGGAACCGAACGCACTATCTGAAGAAGATCGATGCTCGCCAGCCCATTGATATGACTCCCCGTGTCATTCAGCCGTTGATCCGGGAGTTAGCGGAAGAAATCGCCGATCCGAATCCGCCAGGTTGGCGAACGCTCTGCCGTGACTACCAGAAGTGGATCGCGACGGGTCGCGATGTTCGGGCCATCATCCCGAGGTATTCCGAGCGAGGCAAGCCCGGCAGCCGAATGGCATCAGAAGCTAAGGCGATCAGCGATCAAGTCATCGATCAGCTCTATATGACGGCTGAACGGAAGCGTGTTCCTGAGGTGCATTTGGAAGTGGTCCGCCGCGTTGAGGAACTCAATGAATTCCGTGCCCAAACAGAACGGCTCGCGATTCCAAGCCGACGAACGATCTACCGAGAAATTGAGCGCCGCCCTCCATATGAAGTGATGGTTGCGCGTTACGGCAAACGCCGCGCCGAGATGGCGTTCAGAATCTCAGGCGCCGGGCCGCACACCTCCCGTTCCCTCCAGCGCGTCGTGATGGACCACACACCAAGCGATCTCATCGTCGTCGATCACAACAGTATGTTGCCGCTGGGCCGGCCAACAATCACGACAGCACTTGATGAATATACGCGCTGCCCAATGGGCTTCTACGCTGGATTCGAACCGCCGAGTTGCCTGTCCGTAATGCGATGCCTCAAGCACGCCATCCTGCCCAAGACCTACGTGCCGCGCGAGTTTCCCTCTATCAAGAACCGCTGGGAATGCTACGGCATGCCGGAGCTACTTGTTGTGGACAACCCGCCGGAATTCCATACCAGTCACTTCGAGCGGGCATGTTTGCAGATCGGCACCGACATTCAATACGCCAAGGTCTTGGTCCCGTGGTATAAGGGCACGCTGGAGCGATTCCAGGGAACTATGAATCACGATTTGATGCAGGGCAACCCCGGAACGACTTTCAGCAATATCCTGGAACGCGACGATTACGATCCCGGGCAACACGCGGTCGTCATGCTCAGCACGTTCCGCGAGATCTTGCATAAATGGATCATCGATGTGTACCTGCAAACACCTCATCGAGGAATCCAGGACACACCCGCACATCGCTGGCATAGCGAAAGGCGTGATTTGCCAACTCCGCTGCCGCCAAGTGCCGACGAGTTGGACGCCGTGCTGGGGATGACCGTCCGGCGCGTAGTCTTTCACTATGGGATCGAACTGGAAGGACTAAAGTACAACAGCCCAGAGCTGGGCGAGCTCCGTCGACGCCTAAGGTCGCCTGCAAAAGTCGAGGTCACATTCGATCCCGGCGATCTCGGCCACATCAACGTAGCGGACCAGCAAAAAGGAACATACCTCCGCGTTCCAGCAGTGGATCAGGCCTACGCCAAAGGGATCTCGCTGTGGCAGCACAGGGTCGTCCGCCGTTATTCGCGGCGTCAGCTGAAGGGGCGCACGGATCTGGTGGCTCTTGCTACGGCTAAGGCTGAGATCCGTGTATTGGTGGATCGCGACCTTAACCGGAAGTCCGTCCGGGGCCGCAAGCGACACGCGCGGTTCACGGAAGGCTCCAGCGCGCATGGAGTTCCGGAACGAGTCGCGCTTCCGGAGAACCCAAGTCCATCGCAAATTGACGGATTCAGCGATGACCAGGTGCTCCCAACTTTTGAGGCGAACCTGGATCTGCCGCAGAGAGGCCATACCTGAACCAATGGATCGCTCTGAACGTGTCCTCGTCAAATATCCGCTCTTCAAGACCGCTGTTTCGCGAGTTCAGGCATGCTTTGACAGCTACGAAACAACGGCGGAACCGGACTGCTGTCCGATCGTTGGGGAGAGTGGAAGCGGCAAGACAACCATCATCTCGTACTTCGCTAGCCTGCATCCGCGCGTAGATCGCAAAACCGGCGTTGAGGTGCCGGTCCTCATTGCCAGAGTACCGGCGCGGCCGAGCGTCAAAAGCTTCGCCGAAACGCTCCTGTATCAGCTCGGCGACCCACTGTGGTCACGTGGCAATACGGTGAGCCAGAGTATTCGCCTCCGTGAACTCCTCAAGCGGTGCCGCGTGCGGCTATTGGCGCTCGATGAGTTTCAGCACTTCGTGGATGTTCGGCGTGCGAATATTCCGAATGAGGTTGCAGACTGGCTGAAGGAGCAAGTCGAGGAGGCCAAGCTGGCGATCGTAGTCCTGGGACTGGATAGGTGCCTCGAAGTGCTTCGCCAGAATGAACAGCTGCGGCGCCGCTTTGGCTCGACGCTTCGCGTGGGGGCCTTTCGCTGGAACGTGAAAGAGGATCGTACAACGTACCGAGCCTTCCTGCGCGCCGTGCAAGACCAGCTTGCAGAGTACTCCATGCCAGTTCTTTCAGACGTCGATATGGCGTTCCGGATGCATTACGCTTCCTACGGCCTGATTGGATACACGATGAAAATCCTTCGAGGCGCCGTGCGGATCGCCAGCAGTCATCCGCGCCGCCAGATCACGCTGCACACGTTGTCGCAGTCATTTGCGGAGCACGTGTGGTCGGAGCGACTGAAGGATCCCAATCCGTTTGTCGATAGCTTTGATATCGTAAAAGCACCGGAACCCGTGTTGCCAGGGGTCGTGGAGCGTATATCACCCATCCGGGTTGCGGCAAACAGCATTGGACCGGAGCTGCGCGCATGAGGGCGAGAACTGCTGTTGCCCCGCAGCTGCTGTTCCGAGTCGATCCCCTCCCTCTGGAGAGCCCGCGCGGTTATTTGTGCCGCGTCGCTCAAGCAAATAGCTACCATGGGCCCCTGTCTCTGGTTCAGCTTGCGGGGATGCGTGTCGCCGATCTGGAGCGGCGATGCGGCGCACAGAGAATAGCTCACTTGCTGCGCCTTGAACCCGAGGAGTGGGCGTCCATGTGTTATCGGCACATCAAGGGGCCAGGGCGGTTCGAAGAGCGGCTATTTTATGGCCGCGCCGTGCGTGCAGACCAGTTCAATTACGGGCGTCCGAGGCTGTGTCCCCATTGCCTGCGAGAGAAGCCGGTCTGGTGGGCTGTCTGGGATCTTGGTCTTGTGGCAGCGTGCCCCAGCCACGGATGTCTTTTGGTCAACAAATGCCCTGTTTGTGGGAGGAAGTTCGCATGGCGGCGGCCCGCGGTCGACGAATGCCGCTGCGGCGCGGACCTCCGCACAATAACTGCTGAGGTGGCGCATCCGGACGTGGTGGCCATGAGTGCTCTGATCCATCGCGCCGCAGGTTTCCCTCCCGGTCACGCCGCTGATCGTGACCTGACGACATATGGATTCCCCCCGAAGCTTTTCAAGCTGCCGCTTGGCCGTCTGTTATGGCTCGTCCGGTCGATAGGGCTCATCTCCGACAACGATCGGTTGCGCCGCAAGCAGAGGACCTTTCCAAGGACTGACCTCGACGTCGCCATTCATACAAGTCAGGCGGCCATCGCGATGTTAAGGGATTGGCCCAAATCGTTTCGGGAAGCACTGAGGCACATGGTTCCAGAAGACGCCACGCTCCCTGCCACTCAGAATTTCGCAGCTGTGTTCGGAAACTTCTATCGGCACCTCTTTCATG
Organism: Bryobacteraceae bacterium; assembly: GCA_035577325.1. Lineage (GTDB taxonomy): Bacteria > Acidobacteriota > Terriglobia > Bryobacterales > Bryobacteraceae > QHXW01. Next base: position 5,886 of record DATLVQ010000585.1, read on the forward strand.
TTCTTCCCCGCCGGGAATTCGGGTTTCTTCATGATGCGTTCGAGCAGTTTGTTGTCGAGGATTGGAAGGCACCGGTTCGTCAGCGTCGTTACTTCACAGCGGTGGTACGCCGGAACACTCGGTGGATCTCCGCCGACGAAGCGGAGAAGGTTGCGCCTGTGATTTCATCGCGCATCATCGGTCTTGTTCGCCAGGATCAGATTCAGGGACTGTTCTTCGAAGGTCGTGGCCGCGCCGAGTGCTGGATCAACCGGGAGTCGCTGGATCATTGGATTCGCCTCCGGGATGCGAAAATGGCACTTTACATGCGCCGTCCGGAAGCCGTGTGCCTCTTGGGTCTGAAGAATGTCACGGTGCTTAGCGTCGCTCGCGCGGGTCTCATCCGCTATGTGCAAGGCGCGGAGCACTATTTCCCGACGGGATTTCACTTCCTCCGCGAGGATGTCTTGAAGATAACAGACGCGTTCGAGACACATTCTGTGCCGATAGTTCCGCGATATTCGAAGCCGGGCGAACTCATTGCGCTGCGCCACGCTCTTAAGAACTATCTCGGCCGCGACTTCGGCCTGCCCGCCGTCATTCAAGCTGTCCTCGATGGCAGCCTCGCACCGGTCGGATACACGAAGAGATTCCGGGGGATTACTGGTTATGTTTTCCGTTCCGAAGATGTTCGAAAATATCGGCCCGTACCGGGCATTACAATGCCTCCGGAAGGCGTCCTCACTTATGGTGAGGCGGCAGACGTCTTAGGTGTAGCACTGCCTGCGATTCGAGGCCTCGCAGCGCAGGGCATTTTCCGTGCGACTGCGGAGTATCGAAACGGCTTTTCGAAGCTGTTGCCTGCCACGGATGTCCACCGATTCTCGGAACACTACGTGGCGACATCGGTCCTTGCTAGGCGATTCCACCTGAACAGTGGCGCTCTTGCGCGCTACCTGAGCGAGTCGGGGGCGCCTGTACTTGCGATAGCATTGCCGGAAGTAGGAAAAGGGCATGCGTTCTTTCTCCGCAAAGATAGTGCATCGCAGATTCAGATCCCCAGCCGCAAGATGCTAACCGAGGCAGCACGACGCCGTATCGTGATCGGCCGAAAGCAGCGGTGGGAGACGTTCAGGCAAGCCAAGGAATTCGCATTGGGCAGACCCATGCGACGAGTCCGGGTGAATGGTCGGACGGCCACTTGCGGGGGTGAGCCACCTACCATTCCATTACGCGGAGGAATCAACCGTAAAGCGTTCTTGCGACGCCAAACCGTGTAGATGCTATTCTGGCAAGCCGACCTTCTTGCGAAGAGCCTTCACTCGCGGATCACCGCGAAGTATCGCGAATTCCGGGGAGTTGAGAGCGCGGCCAATTTTCGCGGCACCAAGATCGCGAATACGCATAATCAACTTCGAGAACCAGATGGATTTCCAACTTAGCGTTAACGGACTGGTCGATGCGATCGAGAAATCGCAGGAACTCCTGATGCCGATGCCTTGGCTGGCATTCGCCGATCACGGTTCCTTCCAGGACATTCAGCGCAGCAAACAGTGTCGTCGTCCCGTGACGTTGGTAGTCGTGCGTTTGCCGCTCCGGCAGGCCGGGACGTAGCGGGAGGATCGGTTGCGTCCGGTCGAGAGCTTGAATCTGGCTTTTCTCGTCCACGCTCAAAACGATGGCTTTGTCTGGCGGGTTCATATAGAGCCCTACAATGTCCCGAACCTTCGGGGCAAAATGTGGATCGCTGCTGAACTTGAACGACTCCACGCGATGCGGCTGCAGTTTGTGTCTCTTCCAGATCCGTTGCACCGTCGCGGAACTGACCTTCTGCGCCGCAGCCATCGTGCGCACGCTCCATTGCGTGGCGTTTTTCGGTGTCGTTTTCATCGTGGCCTCCACGATGGCGGCTTCCCGCTCCTCGGAGATTCGTTTCGGGCGCCCAGGTCGTGGACGATCTTCGAGAATTCCCCTTATGCCGTCACTTTCATATCGCTTCCGCCATAACAGCACCGTGGGCACCGACGTGGACAGTTTCCGTGCCAGAACTCGGTTGGCCAGCCCTTCCGCCGCACCGAGGATGATGTTGATGCGCAGAACCAGGCCACGCGGCGCACTTCGATGTTGTCTGATCGCCATCAACTCCTTTCGGTCTGCATTGTCCAAGGCGAGTCCGACTGCGGGGGGAAGCGGCATACAGTTCCAGTATCCAGGCTTTCTCTCGATTAGTAAAGAAATTTTAGATACAGGAGACTAGATGTTTTCAGCCGTTTTGTTGTGGGGTGGATGATCGCTTATCGGGAAAGCGCCGAACTAGCCAAGCGTTTGATCCATCATTCCTGCCGCAAACAACTCATCGCACCCGGCCAGTTGACTGTCCATGCCGATCGCGGCTCGTCGATGAAATCCAAACCCGTGGCTTTGCTGCTGGCCGACCTCGGCGTCACTAAAACACATTCCCGGCCACATGTTTCTGACGACAATCCCTATTCGGAAAGTCAGTTCCGCACTCTGAAATACCGCCCGGACTTTCCGGACCGCTTCGGCTCCATCGAAGACGCCCGTGGATTTTGTCAATCTTTCTTCCGCTGGTACAACTTCGAACACCACCACTCCGGCCTGGGCTTGATGACCCCCGCCGTGGTTCATCTGGGAAAAGCCGCCGACCTCCTCGTCCAACGCCAAGCCGTTCTGGACACCGCTTTTCGGGCTCACCCGGAGCGGTTCGTCCGCCGGCCTCCCAAACCACCTTCTCTCCCCACTGCCGTCTGGATCAACCAGCCGCCAGACACGGAGAAAACTCCTTAAACTTTTACGCTGTGTGTCTCATTTTTGTTGACACGCACCGGGTGGTTGTGGCGTTCGCGTCAATTCCTTGTGCCAGTGCGGCTTGGGCTTTTCGCACCTGGCCACTTCGAATCGCGTCGAATAGCAACTCGTTGCCGCCGCCATATGTTCCTACGCAGAAACTCAGAGCTGCAGCTATTGGCAATCGTAGTTTGATCGCTCTCATGCGTGCTCTGGCCTGGGAGATTCACGGTCACTGTGTGCGGTGTTCTTTGGCTGTATGCCCGCCGATGGCAAAACGATCCGGAATGTAGATCCCAAGTTGGTTTCGCTATTAAGTTCAATGCTGCCGCCGTGCGCTTCCACTGCCCACTTCGCGATCGACAGTCCCAGGCCAGCACCACCCGATTCGCGCCCTCGCGCCTTGTCCACTCGATAGAATCGGTCGAATACTCTAGCTTGATCTTCCAATGGAATTCCCGGACCCTTGTCCTGGATCTCGACGACAACTTGGCTGGCATCACCATTTCGAACGCGCACGGAGATGGTTTCCCCAACAGGCGAATATTTCACCGCGTTATGGATTATGTTGACCAGCGCCTGTCGTAGAAAAATGCAGTCGCCTTCGACCTGTGCGTGCTCGTCGCCCTCGAGCATGAGGCGTTGCGATTTTTCTTCCACCAGAATCTCGAACAGCCCCGCGGCCTCACGAGCTAAGGCCATCACCGGAACAACAGTTCGATGGAGCTGGATGTGACCAGAATCGGCACGGGAGATTGTGAGAAGGTTATCGATCAAAGAGGTGAGCCGGTTCACCTCCTCAAGCATGCTTCCGATGATGTCGCGGTACTCCGCACGCGTACCATCCTTCTGCAACCCGACTTCGCCGACGCTCCGAATCATCGCTAATGGTGTCCGGAGCTCATGTGATGCATCGGAAGTGAAGCGGCGAAGCTGTTCGAACGCCTGTTCAAGGCGGGCGAGGGTATCGTTGAACACTCGCGCCAACTGCCCGAGTTCGTCGTCTCTAGCGTCGTGTGGTAGGCGCGCGTGCAACTTGTCAGGGGTAATTTCCTGTGCCCGCCGAGCCATTTGCTCGATGGGACTCAACGCACGGCGCGCCAGCCCATAACCAGCAACCCATGCGATGATGAGGACCAGGGGCAAAACTACAAGTGAAGCCAACAGCAAATCCTTCAGGCGAGAATACAGTGGTTCTTCGCTGTGAGCGAGGCGTATGAGGAGAGGATGGCCCTCGAGTGTATGCACCCTGCTCACTACGCGCACACGGGTTCCATCGGAAAGACGCGCGGACCGCTCGGAGTAACCGCCGACACCCTCTTCCTCAAAAGACATTCCCCCAAGTGCTCGATTTCCGAGCCTGTCGTTCCGAAAGAGCACCGGGCCGTCAGGAGACCGCACTTCGAGAAAGCGCTCGATTACGTCCTTGGATTCGGGGTGATTGTGGTAGTCTTCCCGCAATCGAAGCTGTCCGTCGGGGGTAAAGAAGAACAGGCCCTCTACCGTTTCAATTTCTTGGACAGCGAAATGATCGAGCTGGCTTCGCAACTGCCAAAACAGAAGAGCGCATGTGCCTGCCCAGGCAAGGATCAGCAGCGCGGCGAGCACTGAAACGTACCAGAGTGTCAGACGAGTGCGCAGATGTCTCGGGCGCAGCCGCATCTACGATTCGTCCTCTTCGCGCAGTGTGAAGCCGACCCCGCGCACAGTATGAAGGAGTTTTCGCTCAAACTGCCCGTCGATTTTCCGGCGCAGGCGCACCATTTGTGCATCAATGACATTGTCGAGCGGAGTTTGCCGGGCGGTCTCTTTCCAAACGTCACAAGCGAGCATCTCCCGCGAAACCACGCGGCCCCTATTGGCAAAAAGGTACTCGAGCAGCTCGAACTCGCGAGCCGTTAATTCAATCTGTTGGCCGCCGCGTACGACACAGCGTTGCGCCACATCCATCTCCAGGTCCGCCAACTTGAGCCGTTGACTCACATCCGGCGTGCCCCTTCGTAACAGGACGCGGATCCGCGCCAGCAACTCAGGGAATGCGAATGGCTTCACCAAGTAATCGTCCGCACCGGTATCCAAACCGCGGACACGATCTTCGATTGCATCTCTGGAGGTGAGGAGCAGCACCGGTGTCATGATGCCGCGCCTACGGAGAGTGGCCAGAATTTCAAAGCCGTCATGACCCGGCAACATCACGTCCAGAATCACCAGGTCGAACGGCTGAGCTTGAACTAGATAAAAACCCTCTTCACCAGTGTGGGCAACGCGCACCGAATACTCGTCTGCCTCCAGACCCTCCCGGAGGGCTTTGGCCATCTTTTGCTCGTCCTCAACGACAAGGATGTGCACGTTTCCTTTATAGGAGCGGGTCGGCCCCGACCGCAACTGACGAGATCCTGATTTCTTCCTGACCCGCACGTCAGAAAAGTATCAGGAATTCATCAGGCGAAAAAGCACCCATTCGATGCTAAAAACTGAACATGAGCGCCGTGCGGCCGAGGGCTTGTGGGTACTCCGCAAAAAGCCGGCCACGGACGTCGAACTTCAAAAACAATACGAGCACGGACTTGCCCATTCCGACCCGGACCCGAGCGCTCGTTTCTTCGATAACGATTTTATCGCTCCTTTTCGGCTGTCCTCTGCATGCTACCTCGCTTGTGGCAGTCCGGACGCCCAGTGCCATTTTCATCGGCTCTGATAGCAAGATGATTAACGGGGACGGAGGCGAAGCTGGAAACGGCTGCAAGATTCTTGGCTCCAACGGTGTCTAGTTTGGCACTGCACGGATATGGAGGTCTCCCGCCCAAGGATTCAGTGTGGCATCCGTTGCCGCTGAAGCCTTGAACTCTAGCGGTGATCTGGCGAGCAGGGTCACCCATTTTGAGATGCTCCTCCTTCACCCACTTGAGCGATTGCTTATTTCCTTGAAAATCACAGATGCAGCGCGTTTTCGGCGCGAAATAGACGGTCAGTCGGCTGTTGATATGCTGTTTGTTGGATTCGAGGCTGGTTACCCCGCTCTTTTGTCTAGGTCGTTCATTGTGCGCAACGGTGCATCTCAGAGCATCACTGTCCGGATTAAGAGAGAGGAGTGTTCTCACGATTGCTCGGAGACGTTGGCCTATGCCGCTCTGGGGCAGCATGAAGCAATCGACAAAGTGCTTGCTGAGAATCCCAACTTCTGGAAGATTGGATTCGCTGAGGCAATCAGAAAGCTTATTACTCTGGAGATATCCGCCGAGCCACGTTTCGTCGGGCCACCGATTTCAATCCTCACAATCGACAAAGACGGCCCTCGCTGGATAGAGCAGGGCGAATGTCCAGACGTAGGGACTCGTTGAAATTGCTCAGGCACGCTTGTACGCGGTCGCGAGGCTCTCAACCCTTCTTCGTTGTGCTCGTCAGTTCTGCAAATTTGTGCGGGCTAGTTAAGCTTGTCTTCGGTATGCGGTGATGGACGTGCAGGGCCTTGCGCTTGAGGTCCCCTTCTCCTGCTCAACACCGCAGAAACCCCCTTTCATGTCGCTTTCCTCATCCGAGCTGGCCAGCCCCGATCGCAACTGACGAGATCCTGATTTCTCTCTGACGCAAATGTCAGAAAAGTATCAGGAATTCATCAGGCGAAAAACCGGCCATTCGATGCTAAAAACTGAATGTGCGTGGCTTGAGCAAGGCGCAAACGGAGAGGCATTGATGCTCGCACCGGGCTTGGCGAAAAAAATCACAATCCATCTCAACGAGGACACTACAGCCCACCACGATTTTCTCTACAACGAGATTTTCTCATTCCTGCGTGAGCGCGGAGTTGCAGGTGCCACATTGATCCGACCGTCTGCGGGCTTTGGTTCTCACCACCGGGCGCATTCGACCGAAGGTGAGCTTGCGGAAAGAGAGCATCTTCCCGTGCGAATCGAGTTCATTGAAACCAAAGACGCAGCAGATTCGCTCCTGCCCTCTCTTTGCGAACTCGTCACCGACGGATTGATTGAGGCACATGAGACCACGGTCATCAAGGCTGCGGTTCGAGAAGAACCAAGCTAGGATGCAGAAGCGGCCTCTACTCACGGTAGCCTTGCTCGCCGTCGGTCCGACAGCACGTCTGGCAATCGCGCAGGCGCCGAAGAGACTCACGCTCTCTCAAGCTGAGCAAATTGCGCTCCGCAATCATCCCCGGATCGGCTCGGCAAGTCTCATTGCCGAAGCGGCAAAATCAGTCATCACCGAGGCCCGGGCGCCACTGTATCCGCTTCTCTCGGGAAATTTCACAAGCGTCGGAGCAGAGCATAATTCGACCCTTGCGGCGGGCACCGTCCAGACGTCGAGCCTGTACAGTCGTGTGGCGGCCGGGGTTACGGTTAGCCAACTCATCACGGATTTCGGCCGCACTGCGAATCTGGCGGAATCGGCCAAGCTGCGGGCGTCAGCGCAGGAGCAGGTCGTTGGAAATACACGGGCCGCGATTCTGATCCAGGTCGACCAGGCATACTATCAGGCATTGGCGGCCGGTACTGTGCTGAAGGTCGCGCAGGCGGTTGTCGACAATCGCCGTCTGTCGCTCCGGCAAGTGCAGTCACTGGCGCAAAGCTCCCTCAAATCGACATTGGACGTGAGCTTTGAGGAGGTGGCTGTTTCGGAAGCGGAACTTGCACTCTTCCATGCGGAGAACGACGTACTGGCAAGCCGTGCTCGCCTCACCGCCGCGCTTGGTGCGCCTCAGACAGAGCGTTTTGAGCTTACGGACGAACCTTTGCCCCCGATGCTCGAGCCCGATCCAGAACCGGTCGTCGAGCAGGCGTTGAAGCAGCGCCCTGACCTCGCCGCGATGCGATTGAGCCGCGATGCCGCTCATCGCTTCGCGCAAGCAGAAAAGGCGTTGAGTCGTCCCACAGTCAGCTTGATGGGAGTGGCCGGCGACCTGCCGGCGACAGATCCGCGCCTGCATGGTACGTACAGCGCCGCAGGCGTGAATGTCAGTATCCCGATCTTAAATGGCAAGTTATACGCGGCGCGGCGGGGCGAAGCAGAGTTGCGCGCACAGGCTTCAGACCGTGATGTCGAAGACCTTACGGTACAGGTTTCCGAGGAGGTGCGGGTCGCGTGGCTTGAAGCCAATACCGCGTTTCGCCGCCTGGATGTGACGGCGCGGCTGGTCGCACAAGCTCAGCAGAGCCTTCGACTTGCGCAGACGCGATACGACAACGGTCTTGGCGGCATCGTCGAGTTGAATCAAGCCCAAGTGAGCCAGGTTAGCGCCGAGATCACGGCGGCAGGCGCAAAGTATGACTACCTGAGCAGGCGGGCGGCCTTAGCGTTCGTAATGGGAGCTTTGCGGTGAGGATCTCTAACACGCATGCGGCGACTGTTCTGTTGTTTGCCCTGGTTCTCGACCTTAGCTCCTGCGCGAAGACCGACGCTGCAAGCGAAAAGGCCGCAGAGTCGGCGGAGGCGCCACCCTTTGTTCCAGTAGTGAAGGCCGCGCGCAGGAACCTCGCGAACGATCTCACACTCACGGCCGAATTCGAGCCTTTCCAGCAAATTGACGTCATGGCCAAGGTCGCGGGCTATGTTAAGTCGATCAAGGTGGACATTGGAGATCGCGTCCGCGAGGGCCAACTACTGGCGATGCTTGAGATTCCAGAAATGGACGATGATCTAACGAGGTCCGCTGCCGCCATCGATCAGGCCGATTCCGAGATAGCGACTTCGTCAGATGAGTTGCATCGGGCCAAGGTAGCGCATGACCTCGCACATCTATCGTTTACTCGGATCGCGGACGTCTTAAAGCGCGAGCCCGGATTGGTGCCGCAACAGGAGGTCGATGAGGCTCGATCACGAGACCTGATTGCTGAAGCGCAGATCTCCGCGGCCAAATCCAGTTTACGGACCGCTGAACAGAGGGCGCGAGTTGCGCGGGCCGAGCAAGGCCGGATTCGAACGCTCCACAAATACACCACGATCTCCGCACCTTTTGATGGGGTCGTGACGAAGCGCTATGCCAACGCCGGATCCATGATTCAGGCGGGCACGGCTTCACAAACGCAGGCCATGCCCATCGTGCAGCTTTCGCAGAATAACTTGCTGCGATTGATCCTGCCGGTGCCGGAATCAGCCGTGTCGCGCATCCACATCGGTGAGACCGTGAATGTTCTTGTATCTACGCTTGGGAGGACTTTTCCAGGGAAAGTGGCCCGGTTCACGGATAAGATTCAGCCGTCCACGCGAACGATGGACACCGAAGTTGATGTCCCCAATCCGGCGCTGACTCTCATTCCCGGGATGTACGCCGAAGTGAATCTGCGGGTCGATGAACGTCGTAATGCGCTGTCGGTTCCGCTCGATGCGGTGGATCGAAGCGGCTCGTCTTCCCGCGTATACACGGTTTCGCCCACTGGAATGATCCGCATCGTTCCGGTCGCACTCGGCCTTGAAAACGACCAGCGTGTCGAGGTCCGGTCCGGGCTGCAGGAAGGCGATGTCGTGGTCGTCGGCCGTCATGCTGGCCTGAAAGACGGGCAACAAGTGCAAATCAGATCCCTAGAGGCGCAGGTTCATTAGCATGTCCAGGTTTGCAATTCGAACGCCTTACCTCATCGTAGTTGTTTGCCTGGTGATCACGATCGTCGGCGTCGTCAGCGTCGTCCGGATGCCGGTGGACCTATTCCCCGC